>JBJXEZ010000345.1:0-29626 GCA_046153695.1 Saprospiraceae bacterium | reverse complement strand
GCAAGGCCGAGAAGGTGTTGGAAATGCTGTTGTCGGTAGCGTTGCCCACAGAGAAATCAACGTACCGGCTGACCACCCCGGCGTAGCCGTTGTCGGCATCCCAGTTGGGCAGGTTCTGGTCACAGGGGGGGAGCAGTTCCTGCGTTCCGTCCCCGATAAACACGTTTCTCGTGAAGGGCATGTGGGCAACCACGGAGAATTGCGGCCCCGGCACATAAACGCTGATGTGGTTTCGGATAAACTTGTTGCGCTGTACCTGGATCGTAGTCGAGGGCAGGGTTAAAATACTGCCGTAGGCCGTAATGGCGTGTTGGGCATCTTCGACCGGGTTGTTGTCCTGAAATATCAGGCGACCAAGGGAGTCCACGGTTATCCCTTTCCACATCGTTTCGCACCCGGAAATAGCGTTTTGCATCATCGTCAACTGCCGGAAGGGTTGTACTACGATTTCAGCACAGGGTTGCATCCGGATATCGGGGCAACCGGTAATAGTCAGGCCTTCATCTATCACCAATTTACCGACGATAGCGATGCAGCCGTTGTGCTCGGAGGCATCCAGAATGCCATCGTTGTTCTGGTCATAGTTGTTGGCAGCCTCCAACGTGGAGTACGTCGAGCCGTTTTCGTCGGCTTCAATGTTGAGTGTGTTGTCATCGGTGCAGGGGCAGGTGAAGGCTTGGAGGGGGCATTCGGTCACTATAATCAATATTGTTTCCAAATCAGTGCATCCATTTACATCGGTAACCGTTACAGTGTAAAATGCCGAAACGATAGGGCTTAAAGTGATGCTCGCTGTGGTTTCAGAAGTACTCCAAAGATATGATGTTCCTCCAGATGCACTCAATGTGGCACTAGCTCCTTTGCAAATAATTCCATCATCGGGCGTTTCAGAGTCTTCGGATAGTGTTACTACGGCCATTAGAGGTTCGAGCCAAATGGCCGTGCCAGTTACAACATCTGTTATGCCTGCGCACCCACCTACGTCCGTAACTGTTACAGAGTAATTCCAGATAGTAGGAAAAGGCGTGCCCCCAATTATACTATTTATATATTGAGTAGTGGCCCCTTGAAAATTCCATTCATATGAATTGCCCCAAAATGCTGCAATATTTAAACCATTGGTCCCGCATAGAATACCATCATCAGGGTTAGTCCCAGAATTTTCCGATAATATCACCATCGCATTAGTTGGCGATGATTTAATTTCAATAGACGTAGTAGCGGTACAGTTTGGTGCGAAAGTAATTGTGACACTATAGGTGCCTGCTTGATTTACATTGATAAAACGACTTACCTCAGCAGTTGACCATAAGTAAGACACCCCTTTGTTGGCTCTGAGCATAGCTGTTTCGTTAGGGCAAATCGTAGTCTTGCTTGGAGATATGACCGCGATTGGGTCGTCGGCGCAATCAGATGCCAAACATCTCAGGGCTGCAAAAGCATCAATTCGCCCCCCTCCCAGCGTGCCAGGAACATTGTTCGGATGCGTTGGTCCATATATATCATCGTTTGCTGAGTTTATTAGGCAATCAATTATATCGCTAATCGAAGATGTGAGGTTGTACGAAATCATCAACCCGGCAAGGCCCGCGACCAAGGGAGAAGCCAAGGATGTGCCAATGTTTGTTGAATACAGATTGTTAATGGGGCCCCCAACATCAGAATTCGCGACTGTACTATAAATCCCTGTTCCGTAAGACGATATATCCACCCATTGTCCAAAATTAGAACCCAAAGACCCAAAAAAACCTTGGCCCCAACGAGACCTACTTCCATCAGCGTCTACTGAAGCAACGGCAATTACCATGTGTCTGTCGTCATCTTCCCACGGTTGGCCAGTTGTTCCTTCTCCATATGCTGCAGGATATAGCGGCTGAATGGTATTTGCATTCCCTGCCGCTGCAACAATAACAGCTCCTGTTTGGCGAGCTCCTAATACAACTTCGTAGTCAGATTGGGCAAATGCCGTACCACCCCACGAAGTGTTAATCACATCAGCGCCATTGGCAGCAGCCCAAGCTATACCGTCGTAACCATGAGTAATGAAATTGGGGTCGGCATCGTTTTTTACACACTTTACTGCCATAATTTTGTTATTCCACCCAATTGAGGCAATTCCAATATTGTTATCTGTTGTTGCCCCTGCAATTCCAGCAACAAGAGTACCATGTGAAAATTGTGTAGGAGTTGCTGAGTAAGCTCCAGAAAAAGGTGGATTTGGATTGTTATCGTCATCAGCTACATCTCTGCCTCCTACTATGTTGTCCGACAAATCCTCGTGGGTTGTCAACACTGCATCGTCCACAATCGCTATAATTGCGTTCCCTCCTTGGTGGAGGTCAAATGCATTGAACGTCTGGGATAAGTTCAAATGATACTGGTTCGAGATCAAGGGGTCGTTGGGTATTGTAGACAAGATTCTGATTTGTGGCACCTGTTCCGCATACTCAACCACATCCAGGGTGTCCAAGTCTGAAATAAACTCAAAAACATCGTTGCTTTCATCAAAATATACTCTGTAAATACGCTCAAGTCTCGTTGTCGCTAATACGTCAAACGGTTTTTCCACCTCAGTCACTCCGTAGTCATCGAATATCTGGTAAATAAGTGCCACATCACCTGAGAAGTTAGTTGGAGGAGGGAAAGTGATTTCTACATTGGAGGTGTCGGCGATTTTCAAGTAGATTACGCCTGCCTGATAATTTTGGGCAAACAACCTGCCTGCTACCACTAGCAGGAGCAGGGCCAAAATGAATCTGAGATGTTGCTTCGTGAATTCCATACTTTTGTGGCGATTTTATTGATCCCTACTCTGGTTGTTTTACCCGGCCATTTCGGTGCTACCGGGGGCTTTCGGGGCAGGTCGGGAGGTAGCAGTTGCCGCTGCTGCCTCTTTTTTTTGCTCTTGGCTGTTGGCGATTGGCCGTTGGCTTCCGAGCGCGTTTACTCCGCTCGGCGGCGGAAACGCGACTTGAACCGGAAGTCCCAAGGCTCTGCCAAAGGTCGTCCCGGCCCCCATTCGCGCCAACCACCAAATGGAATAATCTGTGGACAACCCACAGAACACACACCAAATAATTCGCCCTACCTCCTGAAAAACAATGCTTTAAAGTCTAATCGCCCCGATAGTCAAATGACGTATTTTATTCCTTTTGAGAATAATCTTGCTTCGCGTGTTGCAGCAGTCAACCCTATTGGCTTAAATTTGACACAGCCAAAGTTACCCTCATCGGTCAAACGTTCATCCTAACATTGCTTCGTTTTCCTTATGAACCATCCCCCTCCCGCCGATTTCAATCGGAAGCTGCGCTGCTTGCGCAATCACTTTGGCATACCACAAGCCAGCGTTGCCGCCCATCTGGGCATTACCCAGTCCGCTTACCAGAAAATGGAGTGCAAGTCGTGCATGCCCCGCTTCGAACGGTTGCAGCAGATCGCCGAGTTTTACGGCATCTCGGTTGTTGAACTGCTCGAACGGCCCGTGGAAGATATGCTGGAACAGGCGCAGCGAAATGGCCGCAATTTGCCCCCCCCCCGCGCATCCCGCGCTTTATGTAGCCTGAGGGTACGCTACCGGGCGGTTTTTACCCCACCAACCTTTCCGCCACCTTAATCACGTTCGTGGTTGCTGGCTCGGCAAGCACGCTCAGGTTCGGAGCAGGCCGGGCATGATTAGACCCTCTGCGAAACGTGGCCCGAGATCGCGAAGTCATTCTTTTTCATGAAAGCGCTGTTCAGCCCAAAGATTTGACCGCCACTCTGCAAGTTCTTTTGTAATAATACATTTATTGTAGCCTTTGGCAATTAACCCTTTGCGCAGTTTGGTGTCTCCAGTCCAAAGTCTGCCATCCATAAACTCGTTCAACGCTACATAGGCAATGTCGTCGGGGTCAATATCCCGGGCCAGGGCGGCCTTTTTTGCCAAAACTCAAAGGGAATGGATACCTCTTGGACGAAATTCAGCCGTTGAAAGAAGCGATCAACGAGCAAATCAACTTCACCTGAGGAAAGCCCGGAGCAGGCGACAAGTTTTGGTCTATGGAGGGCGATTTCTTGCCGAATGAACTCGGTGGCATAAAATTGGAAAAACCTGCGCGAGGTCAAGAGTAAATTCCCGATCTGGCTATTGTCGTTTAGAATCCCGCTGAACAGGATATTGGCATCAACTATGACGATGTTCATCTTTCATCAACTTGTCTTTATTGGCTTCCCACCACCCTTTTTTGACCAGTTTTGACAAACGCACCACGTCCTTTTTGGTTGCCTTGCTTTTGAGGGTAATTTCTCGGTAGAATAAGTAGTCCAGCAGGTCTTGCACTTCCATCTGGGTCATCATGGAAGTTGGAATGCGAATGATCGTTTCGGTACTCGTGCTTTCGATGACCATGTTGCGTGTGTGTGTTTTGCACAAAAGTACAGGTTTTCGGTTCACATAAAAAAGCCCCTACCTCACCAACCTATCCGCCACCCTCGCGACTCCCGTGGTCGCCGCTTCGGCAAGCACTGTCAGGTTGGGCATTTGCTCCAGTTCCCAGTTGATCTGGGGCGCGGGGTCCACATAAAAAAACGGGATGCGGCGCGGCGCATACACCATGAGGCTGGCGGCGGGGTACACCTGCAACGAGGTGCCGACGATGAGGAAAATATCGGCCTCGGCGGCCAGTTCGGCGGCCAGTGGCAGCATGGGCACGCTCTCGCCGAACCACACGATGTGCGGGCGCAACTGCGCACCTTTTTCGCAGCAGTCGCCGAGGTTCAGGTCGCCGTCCCAGTCGTAGATCAGGTTTTCGTGGCGCTCGGAGCGCACTTTGCGCAGCTCGCCGTGCAGGTGCAGCACATGGGTGCTGCCGGCGCGCTCGTGCAGGTCGTCCACGTTTTGGGTGACGACGTACACGTCGAAGTTTTTTTCGAGGTCAACCAATGCGCGGTGGCCAGCGTTGGGCTGCACGTCGTTCAGTTTGCTACGGCGTTGGTTGTAAAAACGCAGCACGAGTTCGGGATTTCGCGCCCAGGCTTCGGGCGTGGCTACATCCTCAATGCGGTGCTGCTCCCACAGACCGCCCGCGTCTCGGAAGGTGCTGATGCCACTTTCGGCGGAAATACCCGCCCCGGTGAGAACGACGAGTTTTTTCATGGCAGACTATTTTCGGCGGCGGTCAGTGCCGTTCACTGCGGGTGTTTTTCCTGTTGGCTCATCTAACGGCACATTGGGTGCAGGCAGCCCTGACGCCGGTTTTTTAGACACTGCCTTGGCGGCGGCGGTGCGGCGAATCATCTCCAGATACTTGTCGGTCAGGTTGGCATTTCGCATGCGCTCCTCCATGGGCAGGCGGGCGGTGGCGATGGTGTCATTGAGGTACTTTTCGATCATCAGGCTGGCGATAGGCGCGGCGTAGGTGGCCCCCCAAGTCGCATTTTCCACATACACGGCGATGGCTATTTGGGGGTTTTCCTTGGGCGCAAAGGCAAAAAAGACTGAGTGGTCGTCGCCTTGCGGGTTTTGGCTGGTGCCGGTTTTGCCGCACACCTCGATGCCGGGGATGGCGCAAGAATGTGCGGTGCCCCGTACAACACACTGGGCCATGCCTTCCACCACGAGGTCGAAATAGCGTTTGTCAATACTGACCTTTTGCGGTGTGAGAAAGGGGCGGGGAATGTCGCCACCGGACTTGAAGCGTTTGGCGAGGTGCGGCGGGAACCAATGGCCGCGGTTGGCGATGCAGGCAGCGAGATTGGCCATTTGCAGGGTGGTGAGCTGCAGCTCACCCTGACCGATGCCGCAGGACATGATAGTAGGCGAACGCCAGCCGCCGAGGTGTTTTGGGTAAATGCGGTCGTAGTACTTGGAGTCGGGGATATTGCCTGCGTTTTCGTTCGGGTAGTCCACGCCGAGCTGGCGACCGAGTCCGAATTCGTGGCAGTATTTGGCCAGCATATCCAGCCCCTGGTGCGGGTTGCTGAACCCGAACTTGTCTACGATGTCGCGAAACTCGCTGAAATAATAGGTGTTGCAGGAGTACGCCAGCGCGTCCACTACATTGCCAACACCACTGTGGCCGTGGCATTTATACAAGCGGCCAGCGTAAAAATAGCCGCCGTTGCAGCCCATACCGGCGTTGGGATTTATGGTGCCTTCTTGTAGTCCGACGAGCGAGACTACGGTCTTGAAAATGGAGCCGGGCGGGTACTTGGCCATGACGGTGCGGTCGAAAAACGGCTTGAGCGGGTCCGTGAGCAGGCGACTAAACACAGGGCCGCGGTCTTTGGTCATGGTCAGGTCGTTGGGGTCGTAGGTAGGCAGGCTGATCATGGCGAGTATTTCGCCGGTAGCCGGTTCGATGGCTACGACACTGCCGGTTTTGTTTGCCATGAGCGCCTCGCCATATTGCTGTAGTCGGATGTCAATGGACGACACGAGGTCGTCGCCGCTGACCGGCAGGGTGTCCAATTCCCCATCGGAATAGCCGCCCACGATGCGGCCGAGGTTGTCTTTGAGCAGGAAGGTGCAGCCTTTTTTGCCGCGCAAACGCCCCTCGTGCTCGGATTCCAGGCCGCCCGCGCCGATGTAGTCGCCAGAGGCATACAGGCCGCCACTTTTTTCGATTTCACGGGGATCCACCTCGTTGATATAGCCCAGTACATGCGCGCCTGCGCTGTGCGGGTAGGCTCGTATGGTACGCACCTGCACGAAGAACCCCGGGAACTGATACAGGCATTCCTGCAGGCGGGCGTAGGTCGTGGAGGAGAGTTTTTTCATAAAGACAAAAGGCACAGAACGGGAGAATTTGCCGCTGCGCCAGTCTTTTTTGATAAAAGTCCGAAAATCGTCGTGGGTGATGCCGAGCAGGTTGCAGAGCTTGGCGGTGTCCATGTCCGGGGCGACCTGGTTGTAGGTCACCATGAGATCGTACATGGCGTTGTTATTGATAATCAGGGTATCATTTCGATCGTAGACCAGCCCGCGCGGGGGATAGGCGGTCAATTTATGGATGGTGGTAGCATCAGCGCGGCGGCTGAGGGAGTCGTCAAAAAGTTGAATTTGAGCGGCCTTGCCGATGAGTACCAATGTGCAGGCCAATACCACGATCTGGATCGTGCGTTGTCGTTCGCGGAAAATGTCGGCCATGGTCAGATTTTAGGATAAAACAAGCGCGTGAAGATAAGCACAAGTGGCATGGTGACCAACCATCCTATGACTGTTTGCGGCACTATTTTTTCCAACAAATAACTTGGCGTAAAGTGCGCCATGGCAAAGTACCAGAACAAGTGTACCGCGAAGAACGCGGCTGCCACGCTCACGAACCACCTCCAGCCGAAATAGACGGGCGATGCTATCGGTTCTTTGCCCGAATAACCGCCCCGGCTGGAAAATCGGTGCAGAATGATCGCGCGGGCGTAGCCGGAAAAGGCTCCGGCGCTGGCGTTCACACCGTAGTGGCCGGTGAGTATGTCCACTGCGAAACCTACCAAAAAACCGAGCAGTACGGCGAGAGGAACTGGCAGCGTAATGGGCAAAAAAAAGATGAACAGGGGGTAGAGGAGCACGTTGCAGTACCCTTCGGTGGTCAGCGATACCTCGTTCAGGATGATTGTTTGCGCAGCCACCAACCCGATGAAGCGCCAGAGATTTGGAAAAAAAACGTCGCTATTCATCCTTTGTCGGCTGCTGTTGCAAGGTGGTGAGCTCGTTGGCGTACCGGTTGGTCACCACATACACGTCGCGCACACTGGCTGGATTTTGAGTAGGCTTCACGCGGATGTACAGGAAACTGCTGCCCTCGATACGGTGCGCCGTGTCCACGATTCCGACCAGGTGTCCTTCGGGAAAAAGCAGTGAATAGTTGCTGATGAGCACTGAGTCGCGGGGTTTTACCGGCAGGTGATAGGGGATGTCGGAAAGGGTGAGGTAGCGCGGGTCGTCGCCATCCCAAACCAGGGAGCCGAAGTATTCGTATCCCTTGACGGAAGCCGATACTTTGGTTTGTGGGTGCAGGACGGACATGGCGAGGGAAAAGTTTTCTGACACATGGCGCACTACGCCGGCTACGCCGCTGCGGGTGATGACCCCTGTGTTGGGGCGCACGCCGTCGCGGGTGCCGCGGTTTATGATCATCCAGTTATTGCGGGCGCTCATGGAATTGGATACCACACGGGCGCTGACGAGCACATACTCCGGGCGTACGATTTTGTTTTCCAGGGTGTCTATCCGGGCATAGCGTCGGATGGTGTCCAGGGTGGGCACTTCCACCATTCGGAAGTTAGCCAATTGCGATTGCAGGCGGGCGTTTTCGACGCGCAGACGGGTGTTTTCATCGCGAAGGCTAAAGTAATCTCGAGCCTCCATTTTCCAGCCCAACACGATACCAGAGTACATGGTCCAACTGGCGCTGGATACGGCACCTTGCGGGTCGTTGTTCCTGGCTATCAGGTAAAAGCACAGCATTTGCACCACAACCAGCGTGAGCAAGCCGCCATGCCGAATGAAGAGCTGCAGGATGGAATGCATGCTTTTGGGTGGTTGGCCATTGGCTGTTGGCCGCAGGCAGGTTTAGGTGTACGAACGACGGATCAGACGCTCTTGCGGTCAATCAGGAACGAGTACCTTTCCGTGTTTTCCAAGGCCATACCGGTTCCGCGCACCACGGCGCGAAGGGGGTCTTCGGGCACGCGTACCTGAAGCTTGGTTTTTTGCTGAAGGCGCACGTCAAGACCGCGAAGAAGGGCACCGCCGCCGGTCAGATACAGGCCGGTTTTGTAAATATCAGAGGCCAACTCAGGAGGGGTCATTTCCAGCGCCCGGAGCACAGCATCTTCAATTTTAGTGATGCTTTTGTCCAGCGCATAAGCCACTTCCTGATAGCTGACTTTGATCTGCTTGGGAATGCCGGTCATCAGGTCGCGGCCGTTCACAGCGTAGTCTTCGGGTGGATTTTCCAGTTCATGCAAAGCAGAGCCTACATGGATTTTGATCTGTTCTGAGGTGCGTTCGCCGATGAGGATATTGTGCTCACGCTTCATATAACCCATGATGTCGTTGGTCAGTTCATCGCCCGCAATGCGGATGGACTGGTCACAAACGATGCCGGACAAGGCGATGACAGCGATTTCGGTCGTGCCACCACCGATGTCAATGACCATATTACCGACGGGTTCCTCAATGTTGAGGCCGATGCCGAGCGCGGCGGCCATGGGTTCGTGTATGAGGTAGGTTTCTTTGCTGTCAACGTGATCGGCAGAATCAAAAACGGCGCGTTTTTCCACTTCGGTGATGCCACTGGGAATGCAAATTACCATTTTCAGGTGGCTAAAGAACGAATTGCGCTTGCCCACCATTCGGATCATACTTTCGATCATGGCCTCTGCAGCCTGAAAATCGGCGATCACACCGTCTTTAAGCGGGCGAACGGTCTTGATGTTTTCGTGGGTTTTTTCGTGCATCTGCATGGCACGTTTTCCGACGGCGATTGTCTGCCCGGTTTTTCGGTCAATTGCTACGATGGATGGCTCATCCACGATCAACTGGCCGTCCATTATGATGAGCGTATTGGCCGTACCGAGGTCTACTGCCAGCTCCTGCTTGAAAAATTTCAAAAAGTTCAACGTATTAAAGTTTAAAGGTCTTCGGATAGCACGGTTCGCGCTAAAAACGCGCAAAACTACGCACGTTTTTTGGATTTTGAAGCGTACAAACCCTGCCGGATAATTTTAATTTTTGCTCAGGCTCCTGGCAAAAAATACCGTTTGCGCGGCCAAGTTGTTTTTTGGAAAAAGTACCGACAGGTTTCCGTAGCCTGTAAAGAACAAATTGATGAAGTTGGCCACCAGACGAGGCACAAAAAAAGTGTCACAGAGCGCATTTCTGTGCGGTCTGTGACACTTTTTCACGAAATCAGCAACGGGCAAAAATCCTAAGGAACGCGGACGAAATAAAGTACCCATTTTGGCGGGCTTGTTTGTCTGCTGCCTTCGTTGCTCATCGGTTGTTTAGGCACCACTAAACGCCCTCCTCGCGCCTTGGCAGGAAACAAACCGGCTCCCCAAAATGGGTACTTTATTTCGTCCGCGTTCCTAGACCGTACCTACAACCGCCAAAGGAGCGGCCCTTTTTTCGGTCTTTTTCTCCAAAAACCAGAAACCGAGCCAACTGATGCCAGCCAAGACGGCCACTAAATACCAAAGCACGTCATATCCCCAATGAGCGATGACCTGCGTGCCCAGTACCGGAGCAATGATATTTGCCACTGAATAGGCTATGCCATAAAAGGCCATGTAGCCGCCCGCGCTGCCTTTGGTAGCATAGCCGAACACGAAATTGGAACTGAAGGGCATCACGAACATTTCGCCGAACGATATACATACAATGAAAATGAGGGCTGTGGCAATACCACCGGGCGGAAACACAAACGCCAGGTATGACACGGCATACAGCACGATGCCAAACCGAACGTAATGCAACCGGGAGCGGCGGCCTTCAATGCCGTAAATAAGCGGCATTTCGACCAAAAAAACCAGGAAACCGTTGATGGCAGTTATCAACCCGATCGTTTGCTCGTTCCACCGGAACACATCCTTGAAAAACACGGGAACAGTCCATAATAATTGCATGAAAACAATTGCATTCAGGGTCGTGAACACGATGAACGCCACAAACGGTGCATCACGGTAAGGCGATACTGCCGCTTTGGCAGACACCTCAACGGGCTTTTCTTCGGCAACCACCTGGCCTGTTTTGGCGCGTTTTGGTGCCAAAAAAATCCATAACAATACAGCGGCCATCAGGCAGGTGACCCCGTCAGCAATGAACATCCAGTGCCAACCCAGTGCCACCATCAACCCACCAAATGCGGGAGCCACCGTCCAGCCGAGGTTGATGGACATTCGGTACAACGAAATGGACCGGGTGCGGTTCTCCGGGCTGCAAAAGTTGGAAATGGCCACCGAATTTGCCGGGCGGAACGCATCGCCCACCGCGCTGAGCATGAAAACGGAGGCGCACATGACCCAAAAATTTTGGACCCAGATCAGTGCAATCAATACGATACCGTTCAGCAACAGGCTCCACGTCATGATTGGAAAATAACCGATGCGGTCTGTCAGCCGCCCGCCCATGTACGTGCCCAGCAAAGCACCTGCTCCGAAGAACCCTAGAACATAACCGGCTTCCTGGATACCGTAGCCGAGACTCTTGGTCAGGTAGATGGTCAAAAAAACGATGATCATGGACCCGCAACGGTTCACGAGGCTGACCAACGACAACAGCCAGACCCCCAAGGGTATTCCGGCAAACGAATCTTTCCAATGCGTAAAAAAGCGAGCGATCATGGGCGAATAAAAAAATTTACATGTACAACGACACTTGACAAGGGCATGAACGCAGATGTTGCGCTTTTTGCGTTGCCAATCGGAACAAAAAACCGGGAAAGCCGAACTTTGGTTTCAGTAGCGCAAGATAATTTGGCGGATATGCGGATTTTCCTGCGTGCTGGGCAGGGTATTTCGATGGAGGTCGACAAAAAAAGTGCTACCAAAATTGGTAGGGTTGCCAATTCGCTCGTTGCGGCGCTCATACCTTTGTATCATCAAAGCGCTTCCGAAAGCAAATAAGAGAAGTATTTAAAAACAAACTCAATTATGGGACTATCTGAAACATTGCAAGGCCTGACAACGCGGTATTTCTCCCCCGGCGAGAAGGCCAAAGCGGGCATCATCAACCAGATCTGCCAAGAAGCCTATGGCACAGGCGGGCGCACGGAGTTTTATGAGGTAGAGGCATTGCTGAGCAGCCTCAAGTCCGAACTAAGCATCACTGACTCCGGCAACCTGGACGACTATGTAGCCGAGATGAAAAGGAACATCCAAACGGTAGTGATGGTTGTAGACATGTTGGTACTTGAACAGTGTGACCAACCCGATTATGTTAAGGTGAAATCCACTCCGTTGCGGGAGCGCAAAGTATCGCACAATTTTCCTTTGTGTGGGGGCATCGCCTACGGTCAGCAGCGCTCGGCCCACTCCCTCGGCAGCGGTTTTTTCCTCGAAAAAGACATGATCGCCACGGCGGCTCACGTCATCATCCGCCCAGGCCTGGACATAGAGTCCCTGCGCTTCGTCCATGGCATCCGTATCACCGGACCGAACGACTACCGCACAGAGATACGGGTACACAAGTCACAGGTGTTCAAGCCGAGTAGTGGCAGCCTGAGCCACCAACAGCACTACTTGTCCGAAATGGGTTCCGATTTTGCCGTGCTGAAGGTGGAGCCAGCCTATGAATATGCCGCCTCGCCGTACGTGAAGGAGGTGCGCTTCCCAGCAGACATCAAAGCGTACAACAGCCTTTTCAAGGCAGAGAGCATTGAGGGCCGGGGGGTGTACGGCGTTGGACACGGGTTGAGTCTGCCGCTGAAAGTGTCCTACGGCGGGCGAATCATCCATGCACCTAAAACCTTTCCCTACTTCGAGACTGATTTAAATCTGGTGGGAGGCAACTCCGGGTCGCCGGTGTTTGATTCTGAGACGCACGAATTGGTGGGCATCTATGTGCGGGGGACAAAAAAATTACAACTGAAAGACAGCGGCCACTGCCTGGAGGTCAAAATGGAGCACATCCCTTCCAGCCTCAACGATGTGGAAGGTCAAGAATGCCAACGCTTGGAGGCCGTTTGGGCAGCAGCCCAATGGCTGCGCCAACAAAAATGAACGCTGGCACAAGCCTCAACAAACTAGTTTCGATACCATTTTTTCACAAAAATCAACCGAACGCCATGTCTATTATCATTCCCCCGGTCAGAAAAAGCGCCCCTTATATCTACCTGACCAAAGGGCCAAATGAAGCAAAATACACCATCTTCGTGTACATCCCGCTGCTCGCCGGCACAGTAGCCAGTCGCACGGGAACCCCAGGCACCTTGCCCCTGAGATTCAGGGTTGAGGATGGGGCCAATCCTAACAGCTTTCCATTCTACACAAAAGAAGAGTTGGATCCTCCCGAAAATCCACCGCTGCTCCTTGAAATGAAAAATGAGTTTGGCATAGAGGAAAACCACTTGGATAAGCCCATTGTCGTGGAGGTGACGCACGCCGCAACTATCATAGATTCAGATACCAAGCCCAGCTACAAAGTAGCCTTGCCTTTCAGTGATGCTGACTCCGAGGACGCGCCTGGAGCGGCTGCCGACCTAATTGCCATGAACTGCCCCTATCTTTACCTGACCAACCCAAATGCCGAAATTGGTGGGACTGACCCGAACTATGCCCCACGATGCCACATCCCCTTAGAGCAGGGCATTGGCTTCTCGGCAAGTGCAGTGGACAACAGCGAAAACGGCAAGTACATCGAAATCGTCGTACTGGAAAGCAACGGGAGCACGGCGACAGAGGTGCCTTCACACCTGATCAAGGCCAATCAGGGTATCTACTCGGACGATGGCCGGAAAACGGGCCGCTTTGAGGTGATCATACCGCCCATCGTCACGGCTGCTGGCGCAAAGCCCCGCCGCAGGGGCAGACTGCCCAACAGGAGTTCCGATACCAACCCCAGCAGCTTCCTCTCTTGACACACTCCCCAAGCTCAAGGCTCGCCGGGCTGATGCGCCCGGCGAGTCTTTCACTTTACACCAATCTAGTGCCATGAAATCCCACAACTTCTTGCTGGCAGCCTTCATGCTGGTTTCACACCTGTATTCCGTTGCCCAAAAACCCTCGCCCCGTGCGGTAGTGGATTCTTTGTACGACTTGACCTTCGACTTGCGCGAAAGCGGCGACTACCCAGAGGCTATTGGCGAAGCCCAAAAAGCAGCAGATCTGGCAAAAAAAATCGGGTACAAAAAACGAGAGGCCGACCTCTATGTGCAGTTAGGGCGCAGCTACAAGGAGCAAGGCCGCGCGCGTCAATCGTTGAACTACTACGAGCCAGCCCTGAAAATAAGGAAACAACTCGGCGACTCTTCCGGTGTGGCCAGTGTATACAACAACATGTCGAGCGCCTACGAGCTATTAGAACAATACCAAGAAGGGTTGGACTGCTCCCTGACCGCGATCCAGATATGGTCAAGTCTGGGCAGGCAAGACACCAATATGGCCATGGCGTACAACAATATCGCCAACCTCTACGGGGGCATGGGCAAGCAGGACTCCGCCATCCTGTACAACCGTAAAAGCGTCGCTCTCGTCCCAAGCACGCAAGACACGACCACTTGGGCCATTGCAGAACAAGGCTTGGGCAAGCGCTTCCTCGATCAGGAGGGCCACGATTCAGCCCGCGTTCACTTCGAACAAGCCATGAAAAACTACCTTCTGCTGGAAGACACGCTGGGCCAAGCCATGATACACGAAGGGTATGGCCTGATGAGTATGAGGATGCAGCAGATCGAAGAAGCGATGGCTCATTTCCGGCTTGCAGAACGACTATACCGCTCGTGGGGCGACACTGCCAAGTTGGGCAACCTGTACAACAACTTCGGCCTGTTGTACGAAAACGACGGGGCTTACGAACAAGCCCTGACTTGTTACGACAGCGCGGCCATCTTCATTTATGGTAAACCAGGGATTGATACCGTTGATCGAAAACGTATCTCCGGAGCCGAGCGCTTAGACTACAAGCAAACCCGGCGAGACGGGGTCATGCTCAGAAAAAACGCAGACCAAACCAGCCGATGGCTGCTCATGATTCTGGCCCTTTGCGCACTGTTGGCAATTGGCCTCGCCACCGCCCTGTACTGGCTCCTAAAAACCCAGCAGCGCCTGTCCAAGTTGAAGCACGATGTGGTGAAAAGTTCCCTGAACGCCATCAACAACAACCTGCTCACTGACTTGTCCAATTACCATCCAGACGAACCGGGTTACGCGCTCATTTTCAAAGTCAAGGGAATGGTCAACCGCCTGCTCACCCGCATCGGCTTCCCGCCCGACAAGACCTACATCATCAACACCATCAAACCCTTCGCCATCAAGATGCACCAAGTGGCTATGGAAACCGCCCTGATGATGGTGGAAAACCATTCCTACTTGGACGAGATCGATGACTACCCCCTTGAGCCTATCCTCAAAGAAAACTTGGAGGCCATTGTCCTCGAAGCCTTCACCAATATCTGGAAGTACGCTGAATGCACGAAATGCTCCATCGGCTTCTTTGTGGACGAGGAAGGGCTTCACTTAGAAATTGAAGACAATGGGGTAGGGTTTGACCTCAACAAGCCCCAAAACGGCGGACAAGGTATTCGGAATTTTAGGAGCCGGGCAAAAGACATCGGCGGGCGATGCCAAATCACCTCCAGCCCAGGGCAGGGAACCAAAATCAAGATCACCGTTCCTTCGTTCCCCTAAAAACATCACTCGACCTAACCTTCAATTTTAAAGCAAAATACCATGCAAACAACAAGAATTTTTGCTATTGACGACGACGACAACTACCTGCGGAGTTTGGAAGGCCTTTTCAAACCCTATGCAAAGCGGTACGAACTGGTCGGCTCGTTCAGCGATGTGGGCGACGACGACGGCGTTGCAGATATGCTCGACACCATCGGGGTACGCCGCCCGGATGTCGTCTTGATGGACTACTCCTTCCTGATGGTCAGGCGGCCCGACGACTTTGGGTTGGAACTGACCCGAAAGATTCTGAAAAAAGTGCCCAGCACCAAAATGATCATGCTCGTGGGCGATCAGGACGACCCCGACGAGAAGCGCACGAACAAACTCAAGCGCTCCTTCAACGCAGGTGCCTGTGCCTACCTGAGCAAAGGAGAGCCGCTACATTGGTTAGTGGGCATCAGCGAAGCGATGAACGGCGACCAGTTCATTGACCCGGATACGCTGAAGGTGCTGGTGGGGTCATTCAAAGCGGGCCAAGCCTTTGGCCTGACCGCCCGTGAAATGGAAGTGATCAAGTACCTCGGCGAAGACAAAATTGTGAAAGAGATTGCCGACGTGATGAAAGGAGCGGACGGTAGAAGCATCGCCGTTCACGGCGTGAATTTCCACATCAAAAACATCAAGGTAAAAATGTCGGCGTACACCCTGCACGGCATCGTTGCCAAAGCTTGTCGGGGCGGCATCATCTGAAACATAGCGGTGCCCTCAGCATAACATATTTGGTTCAAAAGCGGAGATAGCCTTCATGGGCTGCTCCGTTTTTGTGCTTTATGCACGTCATACATACTCCATGTTTATAGAGGTATCCTCCACAACCTGTCTCATTTTTTATGGTTTTTAAGGTATTTTTGGGCATTTCAAAGCATTTTGCCATTTCATCAGCCTGAATGCATCTGCAATGTTGGAGGTCGGCAAGTACATATACCGCCTTGCTCGACCTTTGTTCTGTCATCAGACGCTGGCGAGAGCAGTGCTCGCCGCCCACACTACTGGACATTTTTGGAATTAGACCTTCCAGGTTTGTCAAACCTGGAAGGTCTGGGTACACGAAAACAAAAATGTCCAGTAGTGTGCTCGCCGCCACCCGACAACCCACACGGCTGATAGACCGGAATACCAAGTGAGCCCTGTGTCGCTGCGCAGTCCGCTGTAACAAGCGGATTGCGCGGGCACCCGGAAACGCACCGGACTTCCATACTCAATTCGACATTTGACCGAAAGGTACTGCGCCTTTCCAGCCAATGGTTTGCCCTGTCAATAACAATACCTTTATTCACTTACAACTGTACCACTGTTATGAGAAACACCCTTTTCATCACCCTCTTCACACTCCTGATGTGCGCCAGCACAGAGGCACCGCTTCTCGGGCAGCGCGTATGCGGCTCCATGGAAGTTTACGAGCGCCAGTTGCAGCAAAGCCTGCGCTTTCGCCGCAACCAGACCGAATTGGAAGGCTACAGCCAACGTTTTTCCGATGATTTCCGCAAAAGCCGAGGTTTCCAAACCATCTACACCATCCCGGTGGTCGTACACGTCGTCTGGAATACTGCCCAGCAGAACATCAGCGACGACCAAATTTTCAGTCAGTTGGAAGTACTCAACGAAGACTTCCGCAAACTGAACTCGGATTTGTCGGGCACCCCGGCCACTTTCGCCGGGTCGGCCGCCGACTGCGAAATCCAGTTCTGCCTAGCACGCACCACGCCTGCGGGCACTGCGACCAACGGCATTGTGCGCCGGCAGACTATTGTGACATCTTTCTCAGGCAACGACGCGGTGAAGCGGAATAGCAGCGGGGGCAGCAACGCTTGGGACGCTTCTCGCTACCTCAACATCTGGGTGTGCGAGCTGGGGAACGGACTTTTGGGCTATGCCCAGTTTCCGGGTGGACCGGCCACTACGGATGGTGTCGTCGTTGATTTTGCGGCATTTGGCCGCCGGGGAGCGGTCAACGCGCCCTTCGACCTGGGGCGAACAACGACCCATGAAATCGGCCACTGGCTCAACCTTCGCCACATCTGGGGCGATACGAACTGTGGCAATGACTTCTGCAACGATACACCCGTGCATCGGGCGGCCAATACGGGCTGCCCCACGCACCCCAAGTCCAACAATTGCAACGGCCTGTCCTACACCGAGATGTTCATGAACTACATGGACTACAGCGATGACCGCTGTATGTTCCTGTTTTCCAACGATCAAAAGGCTCGGATGCTGGCTACACTGACCAGCACTCGCAAAGCCCTGATCAAGTCCGGGCAGTCTATCGCCTGCCGCTTTGAGGGCACTGGCTGGAAGTGGCACGACCGGTTCTGCTACGGGGCCGAAATACCGCTAAAAGGCGATTTCAACGGCGACGGCATGGACGACATCGCCACCTTCACCCGTGGGAACACGGGTGATGTGTACGTCGCCCTGTCAGATGGCAGCAAGTTCAACGGCACAGGGCTGAAATGGCACGATGCGTTCTGCATCGGTTCTGAGATACCCTTGGTGGGCGATTTCAACGGCGACGGCAAAGATGATATCGCAACCTTTACCCGAGGTACCGCAGCGGATGTGTTCGTCGCCCTGTCAGATGGCAGCAAGTTCAATGGCACAGGGCTGAAATGGCACGATGCGTTCTGCATGGGCTCTGAGATACCCTTGGTGGGCGATTTCAACGGCGATGGCAAAGACGATATCGCAACCTTTACCCGAGGTGCCGCAGCCGATGTGTTCGTCGTACTATCAGATGGCGCGAAGTTCAACGGTACCAGTGTGAAGTGGCACAACTCCTTCTGTGTTGGTACCGAAATCCCGCTGATAGGCGATTTCAACGGCGACGGCAAGAGCGACATAGCAACTTTCACCCGAGGTGTCACAGCCGATGTGTTCGTTGCGCTGTCCGACGGCTCCAAATTCAACGGCACTGGATTGAAATGGCACAACTCATTCTGTATTGGTACCGAAATCCCTCAAACTGGCGATTTCAACGGCGACGGCAAGGACGACATCGCAACCTTCACCAGAGGTGTCGCAGCCGATGTGTTCGTCGCGCTGTCCGATGGTGCCAAGTTCGATGGTACGGGCATAAAATGGCACGACTACTTCTGTAATGGTGCCGAAACCCCTCTTGTTGGCAAATTTAATAGAGATAACAAGGCCGACCTCGCCACCTTCACCCGGGGCAATTCAGCCGACGTGTTTGTCGCGCTGGTACGCTAATTTTTCACCTTCAAACTTTTTACCCATGCGAAAATTAATTTTTCACAGCACTTGCCTCCTGCTTTGCTTCTGGCTGGCTGGATGCAAAAAACATCTACCAGAAACCATCCCAGATATGAAAGCACTGGAATTTTCAGGCTCAAAAGAAGGGTGGCCTCCCCGCCCGAAAGGTGCGCTGGACATCAAGGAAGTGCCTTTTGAAGTGATTGAGCGAGAAAAGGTCTCCAGTGAACTTCAGGAGCAGTTGAAAGCCATCGCCATTGCTGACAAAAAGGTAAAAGAAGTCTTGGGTACTAACTATGCGCTGCTTGATGTCTTCTCCGCTGAGTTGCCTAAGGCAACAAGCCAAGCCATCAGCCTGTACACCCTGAGTTACTACAGCTACACTCAAAATCTGGCAGTAAATGTCCAGAGCGATGGGCGCAGCGTAGTATCCGTGAATAGTATCCGCGATTTCCAACCAGTGGAAAGCAACGAAGAGATCGAGAGCGCCTCTCGCCTGGTGATAGCCCAAAGTCCAATTTCGGACAAGGTAAAAGGCTTGCGCGCCAAGGGCATCATCACTGAAATGCCGAGAGGGACGAAGGGGCACGGCCATCGAGTGCTGTATCTGAGTTACTTGAAAAATGCGACAGATGATTTACCACTGTATTACGCACTGGTGGACCTGACCAAGAACACCATACTCGAAACCGGCTCGCTCTAAGAGCCACAACAAGCTAAAATTATGACAAGAATCATTTTTTCTGTAATTGCGCTTGCCAGCCTTTTTGTACAGGTGTGCAATGCTCAGTCAGGCCATACCAACTGGAAAGGGTGGAGTTTCGACTTCAACGTTTCGGGTGCCCGAAACTCTGGTCTGGAAATCACGAACGTCCGATACAATGGACAATTGGTGCTCTACCGCGGCAGCATGCCCGTCATCCGGGTGCAGTACTTCGGGGCAAACCCCTGCGGGCCTTACCAAGACCGGATCAGCCCATCGAACGTGATCAATGCCACTTGTTCTGGGACGGGCAAATTGGGAAACATCTGCCAATACCAGTTCACTTGGGGAGGCAGCGGTCAGTGGTTAGAAATCGGCGCTTATGCCACCATCGGCGCTTACCACCTGTATCAGGCATGGTACTTCAGCGAAGACGGTCGGATACATTCCCGGATGTGGAGCAAGGGGCTACACTGCCAACAAGACCATGAGCACCACCCCTACTGGCGCTTGGATTTTGACATCAACGGAGCCTCCGACGACCAAGTTTTTGTGCATGGAAATGCTCGGCCAAACTCCGGTTGGGGACCAGGTTGGCTCAAAATCAGGAACGAGGCAACAATGACCAAAATCTCTGGATACAACGAAATGTGGTTTTGCCGCGACCAATCCACAGGCAGCGGGGCTTGGCTGCTGCCAGGGCAGCATGACGGTCATGCGGGTTATTGGTGCAACGAAGATTTCAACGCCCGTCTGTACAAAGGCTCAGAAGACGTTCAGTGGATGTTCGGCCCATCTGGCAGTTTGGGCTACAACGAACACGAGAGCGTTGAGGAAAAGGACGTTGTTCTCTGGTACATCGCTCATTTGTTCCACCATGCCCACGAAGGAGAAGACCAATGGCATTGGGTAGGACCTACAATTGTCTGTCACCATCAGCGATGACTACAGTCTTCCCTCGCCCAAACCCCGGTTTCGCACCATTAATTTTTCAGCCCCGTCGCTCTGCCCCACTTTTGTCCCGTGAACGCGGAAAACGATACTTGATCAACTACCGGACATTTTTTTTCGGGCGCGAGCAGGAATTTTAATTCCATTTTTAGGGTAGGTTCGCCTCAAAAAATAATTTCAGGCGAAGGTTGCAAAAAAGGTTGAGCGTGGATATGCTGAAGCGACAAGTTTTGAGCAACAAGACTTTCCCGTTGTTTTTACCATATAATTATGACTGCTCGAATCATTCTTTTCAAAAAAATGCTCGCTGCCGCAGGGCTGTTTTTGCTCTTCGGAGCCGTCGGCTGCAACGTGCTGAAAGACCGTGTGGCCCAACTGGAGCCGGTTTTGGCCAACGGACTGGAAAGTGGTTTGGAAAATGGCCTGTCGAAGGGCATTCAAAAAGCCAAACTCGACTCGCTGGTGGCCGCCGCTGCTGACAGTCTCTGGAAAAAAACCCGGCGGCACCTCGATTCGGCGCTGGTGGAGCTGCCCGGCCCGGTGTACCATTTTGCCGATTCTCTGCTCGGCCAGATTGTTATCCGGCACGTGGCCGCCCTTACCGATACACTAAACAACGGCCTCAGCAAGATCAAAAACAACCTCACGGACGACCAGTTGGCCAACTATGTGAACAAATTTGTCAACGATCAGCTCGGCCCCACACTAAACAAACTCGTGCGCGACCTCGGTGCGACCCTCAACAGCCCCGGCATGCAGCATGATCTCAACGCCCTGCGCAACACACTCCAGTTCGAGTTGGACAGCCTGTTGCGCAGCGGGTTTAGCAGCATCGGCACCGGCATTGATTCCAGCCTGATGAGCCGAATTGACACCGTTTTGGCCCACATCGAACGGTCAGGGAAAAAGACTTCCTTGAGCATATCCAACATCGCATGGGTCGTGGGTGGTATTGTGGCCTTCCTTGCCCTGCTGTTTTTTGCCATTCGCACGCACCTCACCAAACTGAAGTTCCGAAAAATGGCCGAGATCATGACCATCGAGATTGACCGGATAGATGCCCGGCCTGTGTACGACAAGGTGATCAAAAACATAACCCCGAAAATGCAGGAAGCCGGGCTGGAAGAACTGTTGCGCGAAGAAGTGCTGCGCAAACAGGGCCTGATCGAACAGCCGAAATGGGAAAGCGACGATGAAAAACTCCTGCGCCAACTGAAAGAAAAACTCGAAAAATCGGACCGGGAAGATTTTTTGAAAAAAATGCAAGACGCTGGACTTAACGTTCGCTAAACTGATAATAAACCAACCATCATACTAACATGAGATACGAAACCGCAATTTTCAAAGCATTAGACAAGGTGTACGCCGTTGCTCAACAAAGCGGCAACTTCCCTATCGGAAAGGGGCACAGGTACATCATTTTTTCAGACCAGCACAAAGGCGCAAAAAACGGGGCTGACAACTTCCGGCCTTGCGAAAAAAACTACCTCGCAGCACTGGATTACTATGCCCGCAAGGACTACAGCCTCGTGATTTTGGGTGATGCCGAGGAGCAACAGCAGGAACGCACCGGGAGCATCCTCAAGGCCTACCGCGAGGTGATGGAACGCGAAGCCGGTTTTTACAAAAAAGGCAAGTACCACAAAATTGTGGGCAACCACGACTATCGATGGGACAGCCGAAGCCACGTCGCCAGGTTTCTCTTTCCCTTGTTTCCTGGTATCGAAGTCCGGGAAGGCCTTGTGCTGGAGTACTGCCACCCGGTCACAAGCGAAACCGGCTGCATCCTGCTCACCCACGGGCACCAGGGCACTATTTTTTCAGACAAAGTCCTGTGGCTATCAACCGTCGGGGTGTGGCTGTTCAAGTTTTGGCGCATGCTGACTGGCAAGGGCAGGAACTCGCCCTCCAACAGCTACCGGCTACGGGCTTTCCACGATCGGGTTATGTACACCTGGGCCTCACGCAAAATGAACTTCGCTCTCATCACAGGGCACACACACCGGCCCGTTTGGTCGTCTGTCACACACGTTCAAAAACTGACCCGCCAGTTGTTCGAGGCCAAAAAAGCCTTTATTGAGCATGAACGCTTGAGGCCTGATAGTCTGACTCCCCGCGTTGCCGATCCTCAGATGAGCAAAAGAAAGTGGTTCCTCAACAAAATAATTGCACTGCGGGACAACCTCGCTGATAGGATGAGAAGATACCCGGACGAACACGATACGATGAAAACCGTGCCTACCTATTTCAATACTGGCTGCTGCAGTTTTGAAGACGGCGACATTACTGGTATCGAACTGGACGGCGAACTGATCCGCCTCGTGAAATGGGGCCCCGATGCCGACAACCCGGGACAGTTTTGCAAAACGGTGCTGGAGGAAGACGAACTCGCCAACATTTTTTACGACTTCGACCCAAAAGCGTTCCTCATTGAGCCGAAAGCCATGATCCAAAATATGCTGAAAGCCGATTTCGCGGCTTGATCTACAATCTAACAACCATGACCAATACAACCAATAGTCCGTACACCGCTCAGGAGCGGCGACTCCGCACCTTATTGCGCATCTTGTCCTGCTTATTCGGGCTGGCCGTGTTCGGTTACCTGCTGCCCGCTCTTGTCGGGCCTTTTCAGTCGTTTTACGTCAATTTGCCGTTCGTGAGCAACTCCGTGGTCAAGATCGGCACGCTGGCCCTGCTTGCTTTTTTTGCCTCAGGCGATATCAGACGGCACGGCCTGCTGATCACGCTGCTGGTTTGTGGGCACCTTATTTCCGTGTTCGCCGTGTTCGCCATTTTTCTCTGGGGTATCACGGGCTACCGTGTGATGGTGGGCACTAACGATACGTCCATTGACCAAATCCTTTGGGGATCGGTCGTGTTTGATGGCCTCATCGTTGTGCTGCTCCTGTGGTTTTCCAAGTCCGCCGAAAAGTCGCGCCTCGGTCTGAAGTATTTTTCGCCGCTACAGTTTCGCGTGCTCACGGCTCTGGCCGACGTGGTGATTTACGGCGAAAAGGAAATTCTTTCCCCGGAAGAAACCGCCCGCAATGTGGACCGCTACCTCGCCGGTTTTAAGGCCAAGGGCAAATGGGCTGCCAAAGCCGCGTTGCTTGGCATCCAATACTACCCGTTTTTATTTCTGAAAGTGCCGTTCTCCCACATGAACGCCCCCGACCGGCTGACGTTCATCAAGCGGCGTTTTTATCAAAACATCACGGACCGAAGTGTCACTCGATTTTGGGCTGAGATCGTGCAGGGCATGATCCGCATGGGCAAACAGCTGTGCTACATGGGCTACTACAACGACCCCAAAACGTATCCCACGGTGGGCTATGTCCCGTTTTCGCAACGCGCCCAATTGCCCGCTCCGCATACGCCCAAGCCGTTGAGTGTGTTGCTCCCCGCCGACATCCGCACCGAAACCATGACTGTCGACGTGGTCGTGATCGGTACCGGCGCGGCAGGTGCGCTGCTCGCCAAGGGGCTGGCCGACGGCGGCCGTCAGGTGCTGCTGCTGGAGCGCGGCGACTATGTGCCCCCCGGCCAGTTTTCGGAAGACGAGATCGAGATGCTGTCCAAACTGTATTCCGATGGCGCGTTCCAACTCTCCCGCGACTTCCGCCTGCAGGTGCTTCAGGGTAGCTGCGTGGGAGGCACCACGGTGGTGAACAACGGCGTTTGTTTCGATATGCCCCAAAACGTGCTCGACCGCTGGAATGACTCGCAAACGCTGGATGCTCGATTGGATGCAAATCGACTCAGCCAGGCATTCGCCGATGTGCGCAAACTGATGCAGGTAACAACCCAGAACCATCAAAACCTCAACCTGGGCGCGTCGTTTTTTGTGAAAGGCCTGAAAAACCTCGGCTACGATCAGGCACCCAACACAACCGGCCCCGTGGAAGCCAATATCAAGGGTTGTCTCGGCTGCGGCTACTGCAATATCGGTTGCAAATTTGGGAAAAAACTGTCCATGCTCGACACCGTACTACCGGATGCCCAGCAGGCTCACGGCTCCGATGCGTTTCGAATCATCGCCCAGTGCGAGGTGATGAAAATTTGTAGCAAAGGAAAGCGCGCCGAATCCGTGCGCTGTCGCCTCGGCGACGGTCGCCTGTTGGAGGTGAAGGCCAACACTGTCGTGGTGGCCGCAGGAGCCATTTCGTCCAGCGTCCTGTTGCAAAAATCCGGCATAGCGGGCGGCAAGGCGGGCCGCAACCTTGGCTTTAACCTTGTATCGCCTTTTTCTGCTGTGTTCGAAAAGCCCGTGAACGCCTATAATGGCCTCCAAATCTCACATTACCTGGCTTTCTCGCCCGACCGCGGTTATGTGCTGGAAACCTGGTACAACCCACCCCTCGCCCAATCGGCGGTCATGCCGGGCTGGTTCGAGGAACATTTCAACAATATGTTGCGGTACAACCACATTGCCACCGTGGGAGCACTGGTTGGGTCAGAATCCAACGCTGTGGTGAAGCCTTCGATGCTGACAGGCCGCAGCATCACCTACCGGCCTACGCCCGGCGACCTGAAAAAAGTAGTGGACGGCCTCCTCGTCGCTGGCGAAATCCTGCTGGAAGGCGGTGCAACGACCCTGTTGCCGCACACGTTTGCCTACCACGAATTTCGGAACAAGATCGATTTGGCCCGACTGCCCCAGTTAGTTCGGAGCAACGCCGACATTACCCTTGCTTCCGGGCACCCACAAGGCGGCAATCCGGTCAGCGCCGATGCTCGGCGTGGTGTGGTGGACCCCGAATTCAAGGTACACGGCTACGACAACCTGTATGTGTGCGACGCGAGTGTATTTCCGTCCAGCCTCGGTGTGAACCCTCAATTGACCGTAATGGCGCTGGCACACTATGCCGCCCCGTTGATCAAATAACTTGGCGGGGCGGGTGATAAAAAGCGACTTTTGCCCAAAATTCAATGCACTTATGGGCTTCCGCTCTTTTATTATCCGCCCCTTTGCCCACCTCGCTGCCCGCCGTATTCGCCGCATGGCGGCAAATGCTGTAGCAGACCAAGACCGGATTTTCCGAAACCTCCTTTCGCAGGCAGGTCAAACGGCTTTCGGGCGAGATCACGGGTTTTCCGAAATTCGGGACCATGCTGATTTTTCGCGGGCTGTGCCTGTGCGCGACTACGAAGACCTGAAACCGTACATCGAGCGTGTCAAGGCGGGCGAACCCGACGTGCTGTGGCCCGGTCGCCCTGCCTATTTTGCCAAGACCTCCGGAACCACCTCGGGCGTGAAATATATCCCTATGAGCCGGGAGAGCACGCCGCCGCACTTCGGCACAGCCCGCGATGCGTTGTTCAACTACTTCGCCCGTACGGGCAACGGGCGCTGGCTCGACGGCAAACTGATTTTTCTCTCCGGCAGCCCCGAACTGGAGCAAACCGCCGGCATACCTACAGGTCGCCTCAGCGGTATCAGCAATCACCTTGTGCCCGGCTGGCTGCGCACCAACCAGATGCCCTCGTGGAACGTCAACTGCATAGAAGACTGGGAGGAAAAAGTAGAGCGCATCGTGGACGAAACCGCAGCGGCCGACCTGCGCCTCATTTCCGGTATCCCGCCTTGGGTGCAGATGTACTACGAGCGCCTGCTCGCTCGCACAGGCAAGCGCACGATCCGTGAGGTTTTTCCCAATTTTTCGGTGTTTGTGTACGGCGGAGTCAATTTTGAGCCGTACCGCGCCAAGTTGGAGGCCCTCGTAGGCGGGCGAGTGGATACGGTGGAAACCTACCCGGCCTCGGAAGGATTCATCGCATTTCAGGACGAGTTTCCGTCGGAAGGGCTGTTGCTCAATACCGATGCAGGCATGTTTTTCGAGTTTGTACCTGCCGACGAGATTTTTTCCAAAAACCCGCCGCGCCTTGCGCTGCGCGACGTGCAAGTGGGCACCAACTACGCCCTGATCCTGAATACCAACGCGGGCCTTTGGGGCTACAACATCGGCGATACAGTGCAGTTTATATCCACCAACCCGTATCGAGTCGTGGTGTCGGGGCGCGTCAAACACTTTATATCGGCTTTTGGCGAGCATGTTATCGGCAAGGAGGTAGAGGAGGCCTTGCTTCCGGTAGCCAATGCCGCTGGCGTGCGAATCGTGGAGTTCACGGTAGCGCCGAATATATCACCTACCGATTCCGACCTGCCCTACCACGAGTGGTTCGTCGAGTTCGACAACCCGCCCCACGATCTCACAGCCTTTGCCCTGGACGTGGACACCCGGATGCGTGCCCAGAACATCTATTACGACGACCTCATCACGGGCAATATCCTTCGCTCGCTCGTGATCCGCCCCCTGCGCCAAGGGGCCTTCCGCGAGTATATGCGCGGCCAGGGGAAATTGGGCGGCCAAAACAAAGTGCCCCGGCTGGCCAACGACCGCAAGATTGCCGATGGGCTGGCCGGATGGTGGGATTGAGGCGCTGATCTGGCAATTATTTTAATAAAAATAATTGCCAAAGTAATCTGTTGATAACTTTTAAATCAATGTAAATCAGTTGGTTCAATAGTTCAACGAGGTAGTCGCCCGATATGCCCCTTTCCACCTTTGATTTTTCAGGTATTTTTGGCCTCTTATTTGTAAGGCCCGTTTGATCCGATACCGATATAGCGCCTCGCCGACATTTTTCGGTGCCGTGCGCCGATCAAATGCCTTAGTTTTTTAATCACCCTTTTATCCGAACCTGCGTATGGCGTTTCTTGGTACCAAACAGACCTTAAGCCAAAAACTGCAACAAAAGCTCTCCCCGCAGCAGATTCAGTTGATGAAGCTGCTGCAGATACCCACGGCCACATTGGAACAACGCATCCAGGAAGAGCTCGAAGCCAATCCGGCACTGGAAGAAGGAGATGATACCGCAGACCTCACGGATGGCGGTGCGGATATGGACGACAGTGACACCGATTTTTTTTCTCAGGAAGATAGCAAGGACGATCCGGGCGAATCTACAGATGAAGTGCTGAACGAAATTGATCGCGAAACCTCCGAGGACTATGCCGAGCTGGACGACGCCGCCAGCATTCGGGAAGACGACGTTGAACTGGACGATTACCTCATGGACTTCATCGAGGACGACCCCGGCACGTACAAAACCCGCGGTGAGGATCACAACAGTAGCGAAGAGGAAAAAACTATTCCTATCGCTTTTGAAAACACTTTCCACGAATACCTGGAACAGCAACTTGGCCTGATCCGCCTCAAAGACGAGCGCGAGCATGCTATTGCGATGCAGATCATTGGCTCTATTGACGACGACGGCTACCTCCGACGCGACCTCACGGCCATGGTGGATGACCTGCTTTTTAGTCAAAATATTCAGACCACGGAGGCCGAAATTGAGCATATTATGCTCTTCGTACAACAGTTCGACCCGCCCGGCACGGGTGCCCGCGACCTGCGCGAATGCCTTTTGCTCCAGCTCCACACCAAGCTCAAGTACAATGATGACCTGGTGCCGTACGAAGACAAATTGGCCATCAAAGTCGCTATTCGGATCATTGACGAGTACTTCGACGAGTTTACTAAAAAACACTATACCAAACTGGCCCGGCACCTGAACCTCCACGAAGAAGACCTCAAGGCTGCGGTAGACGAAGTGCTCAAACTCAATCCCAAACCCGCCAGTGGCTTCGCATCACGGAACGACCGCGCCGTCAACTATGTGCTGCCTGACTACCTTGTGACCAACCGCGACGGCGAACTCGACCTGACGCTCAATGCGCGTAACGCTCCCGAACTGCGCATCAACGACCAGTACCGCGACCTGCTGCGTGCATTTCATAACGGCCGAAATGGGCGCCGCCCCTCCCGAAAGGAAAAGGAGACCATCCTGTTTATCAAACAGAAAATAGACAGCGCCAAGTGGTTCATTGATGCCATCAAACAGCGCCAACAAACGATGATGCTCACCATGGGTGCCATCCTCGACCACCAACGCGAGTTCTTCCTCAGCGGCGACCAAAAGAAAATCCGCCCTATGATCCTCAAGGACATAGCCGACACCACGGGGCTGGACATATCCACCGTTTCGCGCGTAGCCAATTCCAAGTATGTGCAAACCGAGTTTGGCACCAAGCGCCTCAAGGAGTTTTTCTCCGAAAGCCTGCAAAATTCGGATGGCGAAGAGGTATCCACCCTTGAGGTAAAAAAAATCCTGACCGACCTCATCAAGGAAGAAAACAAACGCCGTCCGCTCTCCGACGAAAAACTCAAGTCGTTGCTACTCAAAAAAGGCTACAACATTGCGCGACGCACCGTGGCCAAGTACCGGGAACAGCTCAACATTTCGGTTGCGCGACTCCGAAAAGAACTTTGACGGAACCGCTGCTGTATCATTCCACTTTCCGCAGGGTTACAGTTTCAAACAATTGTTCCTCATGTATCAGCTGGTTTAACGCTTCGTCGGTAGCGTTGATCACAAAACGGCTGTCGCTCTCCTTGCGGAACGGCGTGATCGCGTTGTAATAGTCCATGCGCTGCAAAAACGTACTCTTGTTGTCCAGATTGGGCAGCGTGACCACCAGTACCTCGTTCGATTTTCGTTGCACGCAAACCAGGGACCATGCCTTTTCGTCGCCTTTTTGGGTATTGAAATACCACGTTTTCTTTTGTTGCACAGCAACTAGTTGCGCCGTTTCGGCGCTGACACGATCAGCATCATCTATCCACTTGGAACTGGACAGGCCGTTGCGGTTTTTGTCGTATTCCAATTGCTTTCCAGAAGTGAAATCAAAGTACCACAGGGGCTTGGCCGATTGGCCAATAATGTACCAGGGGCCGGATCTGACCAAGGAAACGTGTTGCTCTTCCAAACCGGCCTGGCCTTCTTCATTTTCCGTTTTTACCGTGCAAATCAAGTGGGAATCGGTCAAACGGTAGGCTAACAACTTACCTTCCCGCCTTTGGGCTTCCAACACGTTTTTGAAACGAGGCAAATCCTTGACGAGTAGTCGGTTTTCGCCGGATACCAACATATTTCCGGACTCGTCTGACTCGATGCGAATACACATACGTACAACTTCCTCCATTTCCGACACTGATTCACCCACTTGCGGCTCCAACAAGTACGTCCCGGCCAGTTCGGCGGGCATCGTGCGCACCTGCTCACCGCGTTGCGGCACCGGCTTTTCAAAATATACGCTCGTGCAAGAGGAGGCAAGTATTGCCAAAAAGACCACGACAAAAAAAAGGGTTTTCAAAACTGACGGTTCATGTTTCATGGCAGCAAAAGTTTTTGTTAAGAGCCTATCCGAAAAATCGTTGCTGGCCAGGAAGCCAGTCTTTTGGCCTCATGCGGCGTTAAATTTTTTGACCGTAGGACACCGCTACGCACAAAAAATTTGCCTTGCCTGAGGCCAAAAGCCTTGCCTTCCTG
>JBJXEZ010000338.1:0-19101 GCA_046153695.1 Saprospiraceae bacterium | reverse complement strand
GCGGCAAACGTGTTAAAATTCAGGTGTTCGCGGCCTCCTTTGACGTGTCCGGACAGCCACCACGACACCGGGGCGATCTGGGCGTACCACGGGTAGCGGGTTTCATAGGAATGGCAATCGTAACAGGCACTTTTGAGTATTGTCGTGATGTCTGATGGCGGCTGGAGTACTTGCCGGATATCCTGAGCCGGATCAACAGTGGGCACAGAACGATCGGGGCGGAAGAACTGGATGACCAGCAACACGATGGCCAGGGCGATCAAGATCTTTTTTTTCATGCCTTTTTGTTTGTGTTTGTGAACAGGGAACGGTTTCAGACAGGGAATTTTTTTATCAGTTTGCGAACGCCATTTTCAATGTCGCCGAACAGAAGATTTTCTTTCGCCACCCAAACTAGCATAAGCACAATTTGGTGGTCGGTAGCCGTCAGTTTTTCGTACAGCTCGTGTTTGTGCAGCCGGTACGCCTCCCGAATCTGACGCTTGATGCGGTTGCGGGCTACGGCAGACTTGAAGGCTCGTTTGGGCACCGTTACGGCCAATTGAGCCCTGTTTTCCTCAAAAAAACGCAGTGCAGAGTGGCCTTCTTCCACAGGTAGCCACACGACGCGCAGCGGATAGGCCATGAAAGAATTACCCTCCCGGAATAACCGCCCGATGAGTGTTCGACTTTTCAGCCGTTCGCAACGCGAAAAGGAGTGCATACGCGGAAGGATGTTTTCTGCTGGGCCAAAAATAGACAAAGTCGTCAGTTCGCATACGCAGACTGACGACTTTGATCGGGAAAACCTGGTTGCCCGCTTGGGCAACTGCCTTTATTTCAATCGGCTCTCGTCGGAAACGGTGAGCTTGTGGCGGCCCCGACTTCTGCGGCGCGCGAGCAATTTGCGGCCATTTTTGGACGCCATGCGGTTGCGGAAACCGTGTTTGTTCTTGCGGGCGCGGCGGGACGGTTGGTAGGTACGTTTCATCGCTATCGAATGAGAATTATTTGCTGTGCTAAAAAATGGAGCGCAAAGGTAGATGCCTTTTCTCAAAAACCAACATGTGGTATAAAAAAACCTGCACTGCTGCTGGTCAATATTCGTAATTGCCAGCCTCCATGCACACACACCATACGAAAGCACCGTCGCTATCTGGCAACCCGGCTTTTTCAAAATGGAGCCGGTACGGCTGCCGAAACCCCTCTTTTTGCACCCAACCGGTGGTTTGTGCACATTCGCCTGGCCATTCGAATGGCTCCAGGCGCAGGTGTTCGCGGAAGTCTAAGTCCTTCAGACCGTAGGCTTTGTACAGGCTTTCCTTTGCGGTCCAAAAAACGTGCAGGAGATCGAATTGTGCATCGGAAGAGTAGGCGCTTAAAAAGGCAAATTCGTCCTGATGCAAAAATTTTTGGGCCAGGCGCGGCATTTTGTCCACCAGCACTTGCAGGTCGCAGCCGCAAACATGCTCGGCGACCATGGCTCCTACAATTCCGTGGGAGTGGCTGAGCGAGCAGTGCAGCTCGGGGCGATGCAAGAAAAATGGTTTTGCAAACGCATTTTTTCCCAACGGGAAACGCTCCTCAGAGCCGGTCAGTTTGTGCAACAGCCAGCGACCTGCCAGCCACTCCAACCGCCTGATGCCTTTGTACCGAGCCAGGTCATCCTCCTCTTCGGCCGTGAGCGGCAAATCGTCCCGAAAATAAAACTCGTCTTCGGCGATTTGCCAAGCACCGAAAGTGAGCACCGTTTCGGGCAGGATCGGAATATTTCTCGTGAATAAAAGTGGCATCGGGCGGGAAGGATTGCGGTCAGCACTTGAGCGGCGCGTCTTCGGCCAGTTCGACAAAAAAATCGCTCTGGTCCTCGTCCGGGCGGTCTTTGCAGGGAAAGTCTTTTTCAATCAAAATTTGTAGCGCCGCGCCATTGCCGACAGGTACAAAACGCTCCATGCCAACGGTTTCGGTGTCCATCCAAAGCAACGCAGCCGGTTGAGGTACCTGAACGCGGACACGCCCTTCGGAAAAATACGCCTCGATGTCGGTGGCACCGTCGGGCATAGCCAATTCCCATGCAAAGGCTTTACCATCGGGGAACTGAACGGTGGTTTCGAGCCACTTTTCGGCACGCAATTGCACGAGTTCGGACTTTCGGAGCCGAAGCCGAATGCTGTGTTGTTCGCAACGGATTTTCATAGTCAGACACTTGTTGGTTATCGTACGATCAGCAGTTTTTGACGGATCACGTCTTCTTTTTGCTGCATTTGAAGCAGGTACAGGCCTTGCGGCAATTGGGTAAGGTCGAGCGCAAGGTTGTGCTGCCCCGGAAAAACAGGTTGGTCAAAAACCGTTTGGCCAGTTGGGTCCAGGAGATATAGGCGTGTATCGCATTGCGTGATCGCGGGAAGGACGACAACCGCCCAGTTGCCTGCGGGCTGTGGGTAAACGACGATCTTTTTTTCTGCCCCATATTTTTGAGGGGCATACACTTGTGGCCCGAGATGAACGCAGTAGTCCACGACTTGCCCGAACTCAAAATTTTCGCAGGGTAGGGGAGGGCTACCCTGCGGGCCTTTGTATTTCATCAAAATGCGCATTCGGGTTGGCCCGATGGCCATGCTGTCGGGGGGAATAATGAAACCGGAAATGGGCATTTCGCTGGCAAAGCCCGGGTCGAAGGCCAATTCGCCTGCGTCGTCGAAGTCGCCGTCGGTATTGAAATCAATGTACACCCGAAAGTGCTCCTTGTACGGCAGGCTGGAGAAACCCGGCGAAAGGATGATGGGCAAGGTCGCTCCGGGCGCTATTTCGAGTAACGGCAGGCCCCCGGAGGATTCCGTGAAGTTTTTATAACCGGCATTGCCACCGGGATTATGGCTCCACGAGCCGATTTGAACGCCCGTGATCCACTCATCCTTGGCAGACAGGGCACCTGCCAGGCAGTACACCAAGTCCGTACAGGCTCCGCAACCGGCGGTTTTGAACTGGACTACGGCCGGCGTTGAAATAGAATCTAAGCCGCACTCCGACCATATTTTTACTACATACTCGGTACACGGTTGAAGGCCGTTTAGGTAGAAACCGGGCTGGGATGGCCGGTATTCCTTTTTGAAGCCGTTGGCCGCTGTCACGTCCATACGGTAGGCACTGGCAGCCCCCGGGCCTGTCCAGGAAACCTGCACGGCGTTTGGGCTTGCTGGTGCCACAGTAATATCGGTCGGTGCTGAACAACAACCTTCGGTGGTGAAAACATCCGGCCCAGTCCAGGTGCTGGACAAGTTGCCCGTACAAGTGGACCGCAGGGAAAATTCATAATCTGTACACAGATCGACATTCGGGATCGTGAACGGGCTAATTGCTCCGGGCACGAGGGTCCAGGTAGGCGACCCTTTTTTTCGCCAGCGCAAGCTGACGGACTGGACGTTAGCCACCACAGACCAGTGGACGGCCAATACGTTGCCCGATGGGCTTACGGCCTTCAGGCCAAACGGCTCGATACAACTCACACATTGGTCTTGGTAGTCTTGCAGCAGGTTGTACAACTGGAGCCGCCCGCCTGTGACAGATTTGTTTTGCAAGGCGGCAATGGCCACAGTAGAGCCGAGGAGGTGTTTTTTTGCCAAAAGTGCGGCTGCCGCCGGATTGGCCCTGGCACGCGCGGCGAGATTGTTGCAGGGCGCTGAGTAGAGCAGGGCTATGGCTCCGGCAACCTGCGGGGCGGCAAACGAGGTGCCGGTGACTACGTCGTAACTGTTCCCGGGCCGGGCGGTGAACACATCTTTGCCGTAAGCCCCGAGGTCAATGGAGGTAGCACCCCAGGCGGCAGATCCGGCTTTCATGTCGGCGTTAGTCAGGCTGGTCACGGAAATCAGGTAATCACTGGGGCAGGCCGTTGGAAGGTCGCCCTGGGTGTCCACATCCAGGTCAGTATTGGCAGTAGCGGCCACGCCTAAAATGCCCGCTGCGCCCAGTGAATCAAAGGCAGCGCACCAAAGCGGCGCGTCGGCTGGCTGTCCGCCGGTGATCCCCCAGGAGCAGTTGACAGCCACGACAAATGCTCCTTGCTGGCCGCTGGTGGCATTATAGCGTTTTCTGGCTTTCAAAATATAGTCGTAGGCGGCAAGGATGACGGATTCCTGGCTGTTTCCGGCGACGAACATGATCTTGACATTCCAATTGACCCCGGTGATGCCGACATTGTTGTTGCCTTTGGCCCCGACGAGCGCAGCCACAGAAGTACCGTGTCCAATGCCCATACCAGCAATATTGTCGTTGTTGGTATACGTGTTCCAGCCTTTGCAGTCATCCACATAGCCATTATTGTCGTTGTCCATGCCATCGTAGGGCATTTCATGTCGGTTCCGCCATAAATTGGCAACGAGGTCTTCGTGTGTCTGCTCGATGCCGCCGTCAATGACAGCGACGACGATCGTATCGCCCAAGGGGGTAGTGCCGCCGGTAGCAATAGCCCATGCCTGCTCCGAGTCCAAGTCTGCACCTGGTATTCCGCCCGAATTGCCGGTGTTTCGATGGTGCCATTGCTGGCTATACAGCGGGTCGTTTGGTAGTATGCCGGGAGGTGTGCAGCGTTGTTCCAGGATACGATTGAACTGGGCTGCCAGCACTTCGGGCTGGCGATCAAGCCAGGCCAGCAATTGGCGCTCGGCTGCTTCTTCCGGGTCGGTTTCGAGCATCCAGATATTGAGTATTTCTGAGATTGGGCCAATGTTTTTCAAATTGTTGCGCGGGTTTTCCTCTTGAAAACGCGCCAAAATTCCTGTTGGAGCCAAATAGCCGGAGAGCCGCACCAGTACCTGTCCGGGCACATGGTGGGTTTGTTGGGCCGACCCTCGAAACGGGGTCAATAAACCCAAGTATAGTGTGAAAAGTAGAATGGCCTTCATGTTGTATGTGAATTGAGGAGCGATTAAGTGGTAGCAAAAGTAGGGCGAAACCCGCGCTTGTGCTGGTGTTCTAGGCACTTCTGTTTGCTTTCTGCCCGAATTTGCTTGTTTTGGCAGGAAGAAACCGGTTGCTGGTAAAAAATTTTGTGACCGCAACTGCCGCAAGGCAGCGCATAGCGATTCAGCGTATCTTTGGTTCTGTTACATCACCAGGTTCCTGGCAGGCAATAAACAGGCCCTGTGCGTACGCGGGTTTCTTGTTGGTGTTTCCTGAGAATTGTATGAGGTGCAGCCTATTTTCGTCGCGGTTAAAATGGCGGAAAAACAACCAATCAGAATTAAATTCTTTCTTCCTTTGCGTGCCCTTGAAATTGGGCCTTTTAATCCTTGGTTCCCCTTCCCTGCCGATAGCACTTCGCTTTGTATTTACTTGCACATTCAAAAATTGCTGATTTAAATGGTAAAGAAACTACTTGCTTTGTCGTGCCTCCTGATGGTGGCATTTGCTTTAAAGGCGCAGGTGCCCCCACCGTGCAACTCCAACCAAGACCCGCCTGCGGACTTTTGCTCGGATATTTGCATCTACTGCAATTTCAACGGGATGATGGGCACCACCGCCCCCTATACGCCTCAAACACCTCCCGGCGGCTTTTGCTCCGGCATCCAGAACGAGCAGTGGCTCGGCTTTATCGCCGGTTCCACAGCGGCTACGTTCACAGTCACGCCAGCCAACTGCCAAAACGGCAATGGTCTGCAGATCGCCCTGTACTCCAGTTGCGACGGCCCACCCATTGATTGTAACGGCGGCCAGCAAGGCGGCGGCACTACACCCATGTCTATCACGGTCACCAATATGGTGCCTGGCGTAAACTACTACCTGCTGATTGACGGCTACGGTGGCGATATCTGCGACTTTACTGTGACAGTAGTGCCGCCTATCGCTGTGCAAGGACCGAACGTAGGCGCAACGGGTGCCATTCAGGGGCCGACGACAGTCTGCCCCGGAGCCACCGTCACATACAGCATCCCGGCCACATCAGGCGCAGGTGCTTACATCTGGAACGGCCCTCCTGGTAGCCTTATCAACGGCAACCCACCCCCGGTGACGCTCCCGGCTCCTGGCGGCAACATCGTTCAGGTTACCATGGGGCCGAACAGCGGCCAAATTTGCGTCATGCCCGTAAACTCCTGCGATGAAGGGAATGAGGTTTGCAAAAATATTATCGCACAACCGATCCCGCCGACCTCCCTGACACCGGTTACCGTCTGCGCAGAGGATGTCCCATACACCTTGCCCTGGGGTGATCAGGTTTCCAATAGCGGTCTTTATGAAAATACCTTCATGTCGTACCAGGGGTGTGACAGCATTGTTCGGCAAAATGTGACGGTTAAAGCACCGATCATCCGCTTTTTGCCGCCCCAGTCCATCTGCGCCGGTACATGCATCACGATTTGCGGAGAAGACTACTGCGACCCGGGCTCGTTCACGCACACATGCCAGTCGTTCCAAGGCTGCGATAGTGTCATCAACTTCTCGATCAACGTTGTAACTCCTGTGGCTGACATTATCCCGGGCGGCGTGATCACCTGCATAAACGACACGATCATTCTCGGCTCAGCCCCGTCTCAGGGCACAAAGGTTTGGCGAAATGCCCAGGGCGTTGTGCTCGGAACAGGCAACTCTGTGGCCATTTCGCAACCCGGCACTATCATCCTCACAGTGACAGCATCGGCTGGTGTCAACCTGTGCACGGCAATGGACACCATAACCGTGACCGCCAATATTACACCGCCTGTCGTGACAGCAACAGGCGGCTTCTTGGGCTGCGGCAACTCACAGGCACAACTGACATCTTCAACAAACGCGCCGAGCGCAACCTACCAATGGGGACCACCCGACGGCCTTAGCGCGACCAATATTCCCAATCCGATAGCGGCCCTGCCCGGTGTTTTCACCGTGACAGTCACCAACTCGTCTAACGGCTGCTCGGGCACCGCTTCGGTGACGGTCACGGGTAATACCGACCCGCCGCTGGCCACGGCTACCGGCAGCACGATCACCTGCACTGCAAACCCGGTGAGCATCACGTCAAGCACCGACGTGCAGAACCCAACTTTTTCGTGGAGCGGGCCTTTGGGCTTTACCTCCAACCAGCAAAATAACGCCGTGGGCAACTCCGGGACGTATACTGTGACGATCACGAACACGGCCAACAATTGCTCGGCAACCGCCACTGCGGTAGTGTCCCTCAATACCACTGTGCCCGGAGCCTCAGCCAGCGGTGGTGTCATCGGCTGTACCACGCCTATTGTTATCCTGAATGGCAACTCGCCGACCGGCGGTGTTACCTACGGCTGGACTGGCCCCGGTGCTTTCAGCGCTAACACCCCAAACCCGCCAGCGGACGTGGCTGGCCAATATACCGTCACGGTTACTGACCCAACTAATGGATGTACCTCTACCGCTACTGCAAACGTAACTGGTAATACCGACCCGCCAACGGTGTCGGCTACGGGAGGAACCGTATCCTGTGGTGATCCTAACCTGGATCTGGATGGCGGCTCTACGACCAACGGTGTTACGTTCTCGTGGAGTGGGCCTAACAGCTTTACTTCTGTTGAGGAAGACCCGACGGTGCTCGCCCCGGGCATTTACACCCTGACAGTTACCGGACCGAACACCTGTACGGCTACTGCTGAAGCCACTGTATTGGGCGATTTTGGAACGCCAAATGCCGCAGCAACCGGCGGCATCATTACATGCTCGTCATCCAGCACAACCATAAATGGCACTTCGACAACACCCGGAGTCACCTTTAAATGGACAGCACCCAATGGGGACAATATCCCTGGCGCTAACCCAATCGTGTCTAATACGGGCGTTTATACCCTGATCGTGACCGCTCTAAATGGCTGTACTACAACAGCCACTGCTGAGGTGGTGCCCGATGCCAACGTGCCCAATGCCAGTGCCGCAGGTGGCACGCTGAACTGCCTCGTTTTTGATATCACGCTGAATGGAGGCTCCACCACACCAGGTGTGACCTTCGAATGGAACGGCCCGAACGGCTTTACCTCCCTGTTGGAAGACCCCTTGGTCACCCAGCCAGGTACCTATACGTTCGTTGTCACAAACTCGGCAAATGGTTGCTCGGCTGTAGCAAACGCGATTGTTGAATTAGATGACATCGCACCGGGCGCTTCGGCCTCTGGCGGTACCGTCTCTTGCGCTGACCCGGATATTGACCTGATGGGCGATTCGCCCACCAATGGCGTCACATGGGCCTGGAGCGGACCGAACAACTTTACCTCGACCGATCAGGAGCCATCGGTTTCCGTGGACGGCGTGTATAACCTCGTCGTGACCGGCCCGAACGGCTGCGCATCCACCTCCTCAGCTACGGTAATTGCCGATCAGGCGCTGCCAATCCCGACTTCTACAACCGGAACGTTGACGTGTTCAACAACCGATATTTTCCTAAACGGCGGCGCAAACGTGTCGGCAACTTGGGCGTGGAGTGGCCCCAATGGCTTCTCCTCAACAGACGAAGACCCGTCCGTGTCGGTACCCGGCGACTACACGCTGGTAGCCACGGCAGTCAACGGCTGTGTAGATTCAGTGACGGTAACTGTAGCCCAGGACATCACACCACCCGATATTTCCGCCAGCGGCAACACCATTTCTTGCACCAACCCGCAGGTTCCTCTTTCGGGTGCTTCGGCTACGCTTGGCGCGACGTTCCAGTGGTTTGGCCCTGGCTTCACTTCCATGCAGCCGAATCCAATCGTTGACGGAAACGGTGCCTACACGCTAATCGTGACCGCTCCCAACGGTTGCACTTCTGAAGCTACTGTGGACGTGCTTTTGGATACGGATGCTCCCGTGGCGTTTGCCGCATCACCGGATGTTTTGACTTGTTCGCTGCTGGCGGCGCAAATAGCCACCACGGCCAACAATGCCAACTCGCCCATCACGACATACGTCTGGACCGGCCCGGGTGGATTCGAGTCCTTTGATGAAGACCCGACAGTTGCCTTGCCTGGCCTGTATAATCTGGTCGTCACTTCGCAAAACGGTTGTACAACCACTGCGAGCGTAACCGTGGTGCAGGATGTAGTCGTTCCAAATGTTAGTGCCGTTGGCAACACGTTGACCTGTGTCATTACATCTGTTGACCTGAACGGCGAGTCCACCACCACCGGTGCTTCCTATCAGTGGTCAGGCCCGGGCAATTTTACGAGCACATTGCCTGACCCGACTGTAACCGTAGCCGGCAATTATATCCTGATCGTAACCGCCCCGAACGGCTGTACAGCCTCGGCTACCGCACCGGTAATTTTGGATGCCGTTTTTCCGGATGCTACTGCCGTTTCGTCCAACAACCTGGACTGCGACGACCTTTCGACCACACTGGATGGCACGAGCAACGCCCAAGGTGTGACGTTCGCCTGGTCGGATCAAACCGGCAATATTTTCGGAGTGACCGAAAACGTTATAGTATCGAATCCTGGCACCTATCAATTTGCCGTAACGGCTCCAAATGGTTGTGTAACACAGGCTTTTGTCCTTGTCACACAAGATATTTTGGCTCCCGGCGCATTTGCAACGGGGGATACGATTGACTGTACTTCGGGTCAGGCTCCGCTACTCGGTTCCACACAAGCCCAAAATGTAAACTGGCTTTGGGAAGGTCCGGGTGGCCTGAATTCTACTGATCAAAACCCGGTTGTTTCACAGGCAGGTGTGTACACTTTGACTGTTACCGGTGCCAATGCCTGTACTTCCACAGCAACCGCAACGATTGTGGCCAACACCCTCTCTCCTGAAGTACTCGTGGGCGGTGCCGACATCCTGACCTGTACGTTGACGGAATTGACCCTGACCAGTCAGATCATTAACCCGCCAGGTGCCATAGGTGTTTGGACGGACCCGACTGGTGCTACCATTTCCTCGGCTGCAAACGTATTAGTGAGCCTTCCGGGCGATTACCTGTACACGGTGACTGCTCCCAACGGCTGTATCACGGCTTCGACACTGACGGTAGGCCAGGACATAGAGACCCCGCAAGATGTGGTGGTCAACGGCGGTTTGATCAACTGCACCACGCCAACGATATCCCTGTCCGCTTCCTCTAGCACATTCAATGTGACCTATTCATGGACTGGCCCGGGTGGTTTTACTTCGAATTTGAAGAACCCGACAGTCAATGCAGCTGGTACATATACCGTGTTGTTGACCAATACCGATAACGGCTGTCAGGCCACTGCGGTCACCTTTGTTACGGGCGATTTTGCCCAACCGTCGGTGACTGCCACGGCCCCGGTTATTACTTGTTCCGCTCCCACGTCCATCATCACGGCCACAGGAACTCCGGCAAACGTAACCTACAGATGGGCAGGTGCCGGTATCAACGTAAACAACCAGTCGGTGAAAAACCCGACCGTAGCTACCGCAGGCACCTACACCGTGACGGTCACCGCAGCAAACGGTTGCACAGGTACAACCACGGTAAGCGTTACAGCCGATGTAACCAACCCGAACGCCACGGCCACGGGTGTGACGCTAACCTGTACTCAGCCGACAAGCACGATTACAGGCGCATCTACCACCCCGAACGTAACGTACTCGTGGACTGGTCCCGGCACCTTTACCGCCAACGTACCCAGCCCGACGGTCAGCATCCCTGGCCTGTACATCCTGACGGTGACGGCCTCGAACGGTTGTACCACAACAGCCACAACCACTGTAGTGCCGGACTCAAACGCGCCCACAGCCAATGCATCAAGCGGTACATTGACCTGCTCCGTGACCAGCCTTCCGCTGATGGGCTCTTCAAACCTCGCCACGGTTTCCTGGCAGTGGAGTGGCCCGAACGGTTTTTCGGCCACAACACAAAATGCACCGGCAACAGTGCCTGGCCTGTACACCCTGATCGTGACCAACCCGCAAAACGGTTGCACAGCCACGGCCACGACCACCGTACAGTCCGACACCCAGGGGCCGCAAGTTAGCATAGCCGCTCCCGACCAGTTGAACTGTTCGGTCACGCAGGTTATGCTTTCTGCATCGGTACAACAGCCTGGCAACTACGTGTACGAATGGGGCGGCAGCGGGACGATCATTTCCGGCGGCCTTTCACCATCGCCGACCGTAGGCTCTGCCGGCTCATACACGGTGACGGTGACCAACCAGAATAACGGGTGCTCTTCGACACAATCAACGGCAGTGACAGTGGACTCGTCCGCTGTTTCAGGCGCCAACCTTCAGGTCAAAAACGTGTCCTGCTTCGGACGAACAGACGGCGGGTTGAACGTGGCTTCCGTTGTCGGCGGCACGGCTCCATTCCTGTATTCCCTGGACAATGCTCCGTTCTCCGCACAGTCGGTGTTCGGTTCGTTGCCTCCGGGCTCGCACGAAGTGGCCATTCAGGATGCCAACGGCTGTGAGTGGACCACTACGTTTGAGGTGCTAGAGCCGGAAGAACTGCTCGTCGAACTCGGACCCGACACGACGGTGTACCTCGGTGATTCGCTACTGCTGACTATAGACGATGTAGTGAACTTCCCTAATCGGGTGGCTACACGCATACTGGAACCGGCATATTTGGACACTGTTTTTGGAGCCTATTTCCAACCGGCATCTTCGTTCCGGTATGTGCTCACAGTTCTGGACTCGAACGGTTGCCGGGCTACGGATACCCGCCTGGTACTTCTTGACAAGACCCGTTTTGTTTACATTCCAAACGTGTTTGACCCCGGAGCTTCAGACGTTGATGCCTTATTTTTCATCTCGGCAAGGGAGTCGCAGGTGCGCAAGATTCGTTCGTTTAAGGCTTACGACCGCTGGGGCAATGTCATGTTTGAGCGTTACAACTTCCTGCCGGACGTTCCCGGAGAAGGATGGGACGGCACTGTGCGCGGCACCAAAGCACCGCCAGCCGTGTACACGTATTTTGCTGAAATAGAATTTGTTGACAACGAGGTCGTCCTGTACAAAGGCGACGTGACGTTGCTCAGGAATTAATGTAAGATTGGAATTGAAAACAACAAGAGCCATCCCGATTTTTTCGTGGATGGCTCTTGTCGTTTTTGTGACTTCAAGAAAAAAGTGTCACGCAAGGAAAACTCTGTGAGCCTCCAAAAACTCCTCGAGCCTCTGTGACACTTTTTCGATGTCACATCATGTTGTCAGCATATAGGCAGAAAAATGCGAGCGGAATACCCGTAGTTTTGCCGGGTTTTTCATTGTTCAAAAACCACTCGCACAAAAATCAGCATCGTGCAAAAACGTTGGCTCAATGACTTTGAATTCCAGATCACTCCAAGTACCTGGAACGCCGCCCAGGAACTGATCCTGGCGGGCGCGGTTCGAGATTTGCAGGAGGTAGAACGGCATTTTTGGGTGGCAAAAGTGACCGACGAGGATTTCCAGTTCGAGGTTGAAACAATCATTACGCCGCTTAAAATCAAGGCCTTTACCTGTGAATGCTGGGGCGAAGGGCGGCGCTTGATGTGCGCCCATATCGCGGCGGCGCTGTTCAAGATTCGGCAGTTTTTGGAACAAAAAAACGAAGCGCGGCAGGCCAAAGCAGAAGCAGAACAGCGCGAAAAATCGGGCAAGCTGAGCGTTCAAAACATCCTGGACACTATTTCCGCAGACGAATTATCCGCCTTCGTGCGCGACTACGCCCGCCGCGACCGGGATTTTGCGCTGGCGCTAAAAACCCGCTTTGCCGCTGTTTTTACCTCCAACGACAACCCCTACCTGCTCGTGTTGGAGGCGGCCCTTCCCCGAAATGCCGATTCACGTATCTTGCTCGCAAGTGAATTTCGGCGCCTCAGCAAAGCACTCGACAACCTGGAAGCCCAAGCAGCCGCTGCTGCCAGTGGGGGCAATTCAAAACAGGTGCTCCAGATCGCTTCAGCAATTTTGTTGGCAACAAGCCCCTTACTTGCCAAATCGCCGGAGGCCCGCCGTGATAAAATCCTGCGCTACTGCCAGTCCGTGTTTCGGCACCTGACCCAGCTGCCACAAGAGCACCTGTCGCCCGAACTGCGTGAAAACCGACGGGTACTGTTGTTCGGTTACCTTAGCCGACCCGACAATTCAGCGGAATTTGTTTCAACCACTGTCGTGCCTTTTTTGGCTCAGGAGGCATCTGATCAGGGCTTTTTCAGCGAAATTCAAACCCTGTTCGACCAAACGCCGTTCCCGGCTCCTACCTCGTTATTGCACCTGTTTTTGGCGGCACTGGCCCAACGCAAACTGCCAGAGGCCTCCTTACGGGTTTTGCAAGACTACACTGACCGCCCTGGAGAACTCAAAAATGCTGTTTTAGCCCTGAATCGGATGCATTACTGGGAAGCGGCCTTGATGTGCGGCGAGTATTATTTAGGAAAAAACCTGTTTCTCGCCGGCCAACGCCGCGAAATTGAAGATATGCTGCTGGCCGCTGCCGAAAAGGCTGGCGACCGACCCCGGCATGCCGCCTACCTGCGACAGCGCTTTCAGCAGCACGGGAATGAATCGGTGCTTTTGCGGCTCAAAGCACTGGCTGGACCAGACTGGCTGCAGGAACGGGAAAAACTCCTGTCGGAACTGCGTAAATCGGACGATATGCCCAAAATTATTCAGTTGCTGGCCGTAGAAGGCGACCTTGATGCCTTGGCCAATGCGCTCGAAAAAACCGGCGGATTGGATACGTTGCACCACTATGAACACCTGTTTTGGCCCGACCGAGCGACCTTTCTTCGGGATTACTACCTCGGAGAACTGGCTGCCCACCTCGATGACCATTTTGGAAAACAAGCCTCGAAACCAGCCTGCGACCTGCTCGAAGGATTGGTTCGTAAAGGCCTGGGGACATTGGCGAAGGATATCGCCATTGGACTGGCAACGCGGTTTCCCGACCGTAAATCGCTGCCTGGCGAACTGGCTGAAGTTTTCCCCAAGGCCCTTCGCGGCACCATCTTAATCGGAACAAAAATTAAGCCCACAAATGAAAGTTGAAGTTTGGGCTGTCGGCAAAACAACGGAGCCGTACCTGGATTCCGGTATCGGTATTTTTGAAAAAAGGCTGAAAAACTACCTGCCGTTTGCGTGGGTGGTGCTTCCAAACGTGAAAACGAAAACCACTGACGGCAATTTGCTCAAACTCGAGGAGGGAAAAATGGTACTCGCCAAACTGAGCCAGGACGACCACCTCGTACTGCTCGACGAACGGGGTCAGCAGTACAGCTCCGCCGAATTGGCCCGCTGGATGGAACAACGTCTCAGCGGTTCCGGCAGGCGATTGGTATTCCTCATCGGGGGTGCTTTTGGTTTTTCGGCAGAGGTTTATGCGCGGGCAAACGCCCAGATTTCGCTGAGCCGCCTTACCTTTTCGCACCAAATGGCGCGGTTGTTTTTTCTGGAACAGCTTTACCGCGTCATGACAATTTTGCGCAACGAACCATACCACAACGAATAATGACCATCACCCATATTATCATCGGCTTCACTGCGCTTTTTTCCATTTGGGCGTTCAGCAATCAGGATGTTTTCTACAAATGTATGCACCGCCCCCACGAGGAGGCACGCCGTGGCGAGTATTACCGCTTGCTTACCGGCGGCTTGTTGCACGGCGACTATATGCACCTGATTTTTAACATGTTCACACTTTATGCGTTTGGCCCGGTCGTGGAGGAATGGTTCGGTGAGCAATTCGGCATGGGGGGAGCGTTGTTTTTCCTGATTTTTTACCTGATTTCGATAGTGGCGGCTTCTCTGGCCACATATTTCAAGTTCAAGGACTCGCCTGGTTTTTCCAGTGTGGGCGCTTCCGGGGCGGTTTCAGCGGTTTTGTTCGCTGCGGTGTTGTTGCACCCGACGATGGGGCTGCACCTGATGTTTATTCCGATTCCGATTCCGGGCTTTATTTTTGCGGGCCTGTACCTGTGGTACTCGTCGTATGCGGCCAGGCGTGGCGGCGACGGGATTGATCATACGGCCCACTTTTACGGAGCAGTATTCGGCTTCATTTTACCAATTGTTTTCAGCCCGTACCTGTTGCTCTCCTTTGTGGCACAAATAACCCTGTGGGTTACCGGATAGATGTTGTCAGAAATAAATAGCCCTCGGTTCTGTCAGAATGACTAAACCGAGGGCTATTTATTCGTACAAAGCAACTCTTCATCGGCACTTTAAGCCCAGAAAACATGGAGATGCTTGACAAACTGGGTAAGTAATAAAGTCCAACCTGGTGGTGCTTTTTGCCACGGCAGTATTTACGGTTTGAGCACTACGAGCCGCTTGGTACCGATTATGGTACCCTTGCGGTTGGCCAAACTATACAAGTAAGTGCCTTTGGCAAAATCTTCGAGGTTGACGGATATTTGGCGGCGGCCAGCAGCCTGAAACGTGTCTTTCCAGACCACCTTGCCAACAATATTGAAAATCTTGAGCGTGTACTCGTCCGAGGGCAGGTTGTTGCACTCGAATTGTACCCACTGGATGGCCGGGTTGGGCGAAGCCTGAATACTGGCTGTGCCGGGGGCTGTGTCCGGAACATCGGGCGTGGAGGTGAGGAGCGCTATGTTTTTGAACCGCACCGACTGGATAGTATCAAGAGCAAAGTTGGCCGTTACTGCCACCAATTCTTCTTTGTGGATATCGCTGAGGAACCGGAAGGTAACAGTCGAGTCAGAGCCGAGGAAATTCTCAAAACCCGAGCCACCTAAGAACGATGAAATATCGATCCAGCCACCAAAAGGCGGAGGCAGTCCAATTTTGGCCTCCATTTTCGTGGTGCTTTTTTCTACTTGTTTTTCCCGCAATACCGGCAAAGGCGTGCTGAGGCCTGGAATTTTCATGTTGCCCCAGGCATCCACGGTGTCTGCCTGATAGTACTGGACATTGACCCGAATAGAATCAATGAACTGCCCGCCGGGAACAGAGGCGATCAGGCTGTCGAAAAACGGGGGCAGGTCGTCAACCGAAAATGGAATGGTCAGGTTGCTTGTTTGAACGTTGGCGCTGCCGAAGGTAAGTGGCGCGCGACGATCAATGAGGGCTGGCGAGAAGCGTCCGATAGCATTGGGCGCGAACGGGACAGCGCCCCCCCCGATAAATCCCATGAGTTCGACCTTGGTGGCGGTGGCATTAAAATAGGACTCGGAACCGCCCTGCACTTTGGTCATCAAGTCGGCGCCAGGGAAGGCTGCCGGGTTGCTGCCAGCGCTGGGTGACAGAAAGAGTGTTCTGTTGGTTTGCGAAAATTTCAGCCCGGAATAGTCCCAGTTTTGGTTGCCGCCGGGCGGGGTGATGAAATTGATGGCCGTTGAAGGGTCGAGGTCAATGGCGTACCGGAACGTGTCGCCCGTTACAGGAAACGTAGTAGCGGGAATCGTGATCTGGGCGGCCGCATGGAGGCTCAGAGCGGAAAAAATGGCAAGTAGCATTCTTTTCATCGGATTGTAGATGCTAAAAAAAGTTTGTGAGATGGTATATTTCTCATGATGTTCGCACCAAAGGTACGCCTCTTTTAAGCGTAAATTTCACTATCAAAATTTGCAAAAGCCAACAATGGCAGGTCTCGGTCAAAAAGTACCATTCAGAGCGCCTGCAGTTCAACCAGTCTTCGGTATATACCGCCCTGGAGAAGCAGGCTTTCATGGTTGCCGCGTTCGGCAATTCGTCCGCCTTCGAGCACGATAATCTCGTCGGCGTGTTGAACTGTGCTGAGGCGGTGGGCGATGACAAGAGCAGTGCGGTTTTGCAACAACCGGTCGAGAGCCGCCTGAACGAGTTGTTCTGACTCGCTGTCAAGGGCCGAGGTTGCCTCGTCCAGAATCAATATAGGCGGGTTTTTGAGTAAAGCCCGTGCTATGGTTAGTCGCTGCCGCTGGCCGCCGCTCAACTTCAAGCCCCTGTCGCCGATGTTGAAGTCGTAACCTTCGGGTAGCATGGCGATGAATTCATGCGCATTTGCCGCCCGTGCAGCGGCTTCGATGTCGGCATGGGATGCCGTTTCGTTGCCAAAAGCGATGTTGTTACGCACGGTGTCGTTGAACAGGATAGCCTCCTGGCTCACAATACCCATCAGCGCTCGGAGGTCGTGCAGGCGGAGGTCGCGGATGTCCGCACCGTCGAGCAGGATCGAACCGCCGGTAGCGTCGTAAAAACGGGGCAGCAAGTCGGCCACTGTACTCTTTCCCGCGCCCGAAGCACCCACGAGCGCCACTATTTTCCCTCTCGGAATGTCAAAATTGATTCCCTCCAATGCCGGCCGGTCCGAGTTTAGGTAGTGAAAAGCCACGTCCCGAAACTCGATTCGTTCCCGAAATTCAGAAACGGACCGTGCACTGGCTCCCTCTTCAATGTGCTCCGGTTCGGCAAGCACAGCCTCTACTCGCTCTAATGCGCCCAAACCCTTTCGGATACTGTATGAGGCGCTGCTCAGGTGCTTGGCTGGCTCAATGATGTTGTAAAATGCATACAAAAATGTGATGAACGTGGCTGCCGAAATTTCACCCGAAAACACTTGCTTGGAGCCGAACCAAAGAATGACCGACACCGCCACAATCCCCAAAAACTCGGACAGTGGCGATGCCAGATCGCGGCGCTGGTTGAGCCGGGTCAACGCTCGGGCGTAGCCAGTGCTCTCGCGGTCGAACCGGCTCCGTTGCCACAACTCTGCATTGAATCCTTTGATAATGCGCAGCCCGCCGAGTGTTTCCTCCACCACCGAACCGATCAGACCGAAGCGCTTTTGCACCTCGCTCGACTGCCGCCGGAGCGAGCGTCCTACACCACCGATGATCAGGCCGGAAAAAAACAGGAGGGCCAGCACAAACACCAGCAGTTGGGGGGCAACGTACACCATGAACGCCAGGCTTCCCATGATGACAATTGGCTCGCGCGCCACCGCCTCCACCACACCGATGATACTGGCTTCTACCTCTTGCACGTCCGCCGAAATGCGGCTCATGATGTCGCCTTTGCGTTTTTCGGAGAAGTAGGACAATGGCAGGTCGAGGACTTTTTGCACCAAACTGTTGCGGATGTCCCGCACGATGCCGTTGCGCAGTGGTGCCAAAAAATACAACGAAAGGTAACGGAAGAGGTTTTTTCCAAAAAAAACCAGCACAAGAAAGCCGCAAACAATCAGCAATGCCTCCGACTTGCCGTGATCCCGAATCAGGTCGGAAAAGTAGGTGTTGACCTGTTGTTCTATTGCCTGAAAGCCACCGCTCTTGCCCTTCGGTTCCGGCAGAACGACCGCCGCTGCACCTTGCGCACTGAACAGGATTTGCAAAAATGGCTGCAAAACGGGTATGCTGACCACCATGAACAGCGACATCAATAGGTTGCTGATCACCGCGAGGGCGAGTAATTTTTTGTAGGGACGAAAATATCGGAGCAGGCGAAGCATGTTTTGGCCAATCGGGCGTGGTTAGTCAGAATTTAGGTGCCCTCGGCAAGTAATTTTCTCAGTTTTTCAGTGGCAATAGCCCGGTGGCTGATCCGGTTTTTCACCGCCTCGCCGAGCACGGCAAAGGGTTGATCGTAACCATCGGGAACAAACACGGGATCATAACCAAAGCCGGAAGTGCCGCTTTTAGCCATGGCAATGCTACCCGGGCAAACGCCCTCCAGCAATACTTCGCTGCTGCCGATGACGAGCGCAATAACCGTTCGAAACTGCGCTTTGCGGTTGGGATTCCCGGCCAGTTTGGTCAAAAGCAGGGCAATATTCGCCTCCGGATCGCGTGCCTCGCCAGCAAATCGGGCGGTATGCACACCAGGCGCTCCTCCCAGTGCCTCCACTTCGAGGCCGGTATCTTCTGAAAAACAATCGTGCCCGTAGTTTTTTTTCACATGACGTGCCTTTAGCAGGGCATTGCCCTCCAGCGTCGGCTCCGTTTCCTCGATCTCTTCGGTGCAACCAATATCCTTCAGCGTAAAAACCCGGTACGCTCCGCCAAGTATCTGTTCAACCTCTCGAGCCTTGTGGGGATTGTTGGTTGCAAAAACAAGGGTATGCATAAGGGTTGGAGGGTTGCTGGTTAGCGGGTTACTGGTTAGAAGGTTGCTGGTTAGAGGGTTAGAAGGTTGCTGGTTAGAGGGTTGCTGGTTAGGGGGTTAGAAGGTTGCTGGTTAGAGGGTTAGAGGGTTGTTGGTGGCCGAGGCAGTGGTTTTCAGAAAAGGGTTCCAACGGTAACCGCGTGCCTTGGCTTG
>JBJXEZ010000336.1:0-15442 GCA_046153695.1 Saprospiraceae bacterium | reverse complement strand
GCCGGTAAAAGTGATGGCTCCGGCGCCGATCGTCAGGCTGGCGTTGCCAGTGTTTTTAATTGTAAAAGTGCGCGTGATCGTCGGCCCTGCAGCCAGCCCGAAGTCGGTGTGGTCGGCGGGATCGGGCGTGTTGTCGCCGTTGGCAATGGGTTGGCTGTTGCCTTCCACCGATATGATGGGTTCCGTGCCGGTCACGGTAAACATACAGGACGTGGTATTTCCCGATACGTCCGTTGCCGTAAACGTCAGGGTTACGGGCGTCGTTCCGGTCACCGTTCCGCCGGCTGCGGGCGCTTGTACGAGTTGCACCGCGCCGGGGCAGTTGTCGCCGGCCGTGGCCAGGCTCGAATAGTTTGGCAGGGTGGCTTCATGCGCGGCATTCAGCGGCAGCGTCTGGTTGGCCGGGCATGTCAGGGTGGGCAGGGTGGGCTCCAAAACAGTGACCGTATGCGCGCAGGTGCCAGTGTTGTTATTCTGGTCGGTCAGCGACCAGGTCACCGTCGTCGTGCCGAGCGGGTAGGTGCCCGAGGCGTTGCTCGTGGCATTAAAGGAGTTGAGCGGCAATCCGGCGCTGACGTTGGGATTGTCCAGTAAAAAATTAGAACTGGCGCCGGTGAGCGCAAAGTTCAGCAACGTACCGTTGACCGCGTTGCCCGAGGCATCCGCGGCCTGGGTAATGGCGGTGTTGTTGCCGGCGGCCACACCTTGGTCAAATCGGTAATATCCAACCAAACCTGTCTGTGGGCTAATCGTCTGGTTCTTATTGGCATTGATCTCCGCAGCAGTTCGGGCAACGTTCCAAATACGCACCTCGTCGAGTTTGCCTTTGAAATAATCCACATTGTCCCAACGGCGCCCGATGCGCCATTCTTCGTTTCCGGCAGTAAGACTGGTTGTTACGGGTGTACCGACTTGCGTACCGTTCAGGTACAGACGAATCGTCCCGTCATACGTGGCGGCAAAATGCACCCAGGTATTGGTGGCAAGGGGAGCATTCACACCTGTTAGGTTGTTCGGAAAGGTTCCGGCGTAAATATTTCCGCCCTGCAGGTGAACAGCAAACCTGATATTGCCGTCGCCCAGATAGGATTCGCCCGCCAGCATACAGTTGCTCGGCGTATAACCCGAAGCATTATACACCCAACCTTCTATGGTGATCCGGTTGGCGCTGAAATTGGAATTGAACGAGCCGGGAAGGGTGATGTAGTCGTTGGCGCCGTCGAAATCCAGCACGTTGCCTAAAATGGAGCAATTATCACTGGACGTCGGTGCTGCAACGGTTACGGCAGCGTTGCAGTTGCCGGCCGCCACGTTGATGGTTTGGGGAGCCGGACAAGTCAGCACGGGCGGTGCATTGTCTCCTACGGCCACGGTAGCCGAAGCCGTGGCGGTGCAGAGGTTGGCATCGGTCACGACAAACTGGTAGGTACCCGCGCAGGCATTCGTCGCGGCGGGGTTGGAATAGCCTATTTTCCAGTTGTCGGTGATAGCCGTACCAGCGCTGTAATAGGTAAAACCTGCCCGGAGGTTGGTTTCGTTGGAGTAAACGGACGAATAGATGAGGGTGAAAGTAGTATTGCCCTGTTTGCGCAGGTAGTAGTCGGCACCGGTGCTTTTCAACACGATTTTACCCTCGTACCAGGTGTCGGTGGTGTAACCACCGGGCACCTGTGCAGCGAAATTTCCCCTGTCACTGCCATCTTCGTAAATATTTAGTGAACTGTTCCCAACAAAATAAAAAGCATAGAGCATGTCAATATAGCGATTGCTGTTGCCGGTACTATTGCCGTGCCAGCCAATCATAGAGTGCGTGTTTGTCGGCTGGTAATAGGAAAAAGTAAATTCCTTGCCGGCTGCGCGGGCGAAAGTCTGGTTGGTGTAAACGTACTTAGTCCAGGCATTCGTGCCATTCGTCACGCTCAGCTCATTATTCTGCGTATACGTCGCCACTGCGTCGCGGCTGAAAACACCGGTGTTAAACACCGTACCGTCAAAGTAATGGATGAACTCGAAGTTCCCCATGGCATAAGGCGTCAGGCCGGCGGTGGGTGTCAGGGTAACGAGACCGTCGCACGTATTGAAGCAGCTGGCGTTTGTGGTGGTCACCGCGGCCAATGCCGGCGGCGGAGTGATGGTCAATACCTGTGTAGCCAGGTCGGTGCAATTGTTTTCATCCGTAATGGTGACTTGCACCGTGTAGGTATTGGGAGCGGTAAAGGTATGGCTCGTGTTTTGACCCGACCCGGAGCCGGAATCGCCGAAATCCCAGGCATACTGAAGCCCCACGCCTACCCCACTGCCGGAAAAACTGACCGGGGCGTTCAAACACCGGCTGCTGTTGACCAACACGGCAGCGTTGATGTCGGGCCGCTCGCCGACCGCGGCCGTCCGCACTGCCCGGCAGTTGGCGCCATCGGTGACGGTCACGCTATAGGTGGCCGGCGCCAGGTTCGTCACCGTAGCCGTGGCGGCGGCGTTGCTCCACAAATATGAAATGGGGGCTTGGGCGCCGGTGGGCACGACGGAAACCGTGCCGTTGCTGACGCCGAAACAAGCCATGCTGCCCGTCGCGGTGGCGGCAAAGTTGTAGCTAGCCGGCTGGCCCACGGTACCGGTAGCACTGGCTACACACCCGGCACCGTCGGTTACCGTCACGGTATAATTGCCTTGCGAGAGGTTGCTCAGCGTTTGGGTGGTTTCGATGGTATTCCACAGGTAAGCAAAAGGCGACACACCGCCGGTTACCACGGCAGCGGCCGTACCGTTGTTGGGTGTCGGACAGGTGGCGTTGGTGACGGCCACGCTTACCAGCAATGCCGGCACAGTGATAAAATTCCAGCCGCTGTTGTTGCCGTTGTCGGTGGCCTGGCTGGCATTAAACGTAGCGCCGCCGGTAGCATTGATATCCTGAAGGCTGAGGAAACTGGCATTTACGGTTCCGGAAGATTTGCTTAAATTGGCCTGCGTACCCGGGACAGTGGATTTGATCGTCAAGGTTTTGCTGCAAATACCGGAAATCACCGGATCGGTAGCCGTTTGGGTGCTGCCCGCTTCTATGGAAAGTGTTACGCCCGGTTCTACTTTCAACTGGTTGAAGGTGTTGGAGCCGGTCATGGTGCTGCTCATGGTCGTGTTGGTACGGAAGCGCAGGTCGTTGTACGTTTTGCCGCCGCCGTAAAAGTGGGATGAAGCGCCTTCGCTTTGCACCACGATTTTGGATGTGCCCGGCGTAATGGTGAGATTGGTCACATCCTGCACATCCCATTTGCCGTTGGTTATGGTCAGCTGGGAAGCGCCCAATTCAAGGATGCGGTCTGCCGTACCCACCACGTTGAAATTTTTGGTCTCGACGTTATTGCCGTCGGTTTTAAAGGTACCCCTCGTCAGGGTAAGATCGTTGTTGATTTTCAAGTCGTTGAGCAAACTGATCTGAACCAGGCCGGAGAGGGCGTTGACGTTCATATCCTGCAAAGTCTTGCCCTTGGTATCTATGGCATGTAAGCCGCTTTGCGCCACAAAGTTCCAGATGCCGGTCCAGTTCTGGGTCATGAACGGCGTGAGGGTCAGGCTGCCGTAAATATCGATATCGCTTGCCGATCCGGCCAGCGTGGGCTGGTACAGCGCGGAAAACCAGTTCATATTGCGGCATTCGGCATTCGGATCGTTGAAGGTCACGGTTTGGCCGGTGGCCGAAAAAGAGTTGGCATCGAAGTAAACATCGTCAATTTCTGTGGGCAACTGAAGGTGTAGGGTTGAACCGCCCGAGGAGGTAGCCCAATGGTTCAGGTCGGTCCAGTTGCCCGAGCCGCCGACCCAGTAGTAGGCCGCACAGGCCGACCCGAAGTTGATGCCGGTGTTATTGCCGAGGTTGGATCCGTTGACGCCGGCATTGTACGTAGCGCCGCCCGTGGCGTTGATGTCTTTTATCCAGACGTAGTCGAGACACACGTTGCCCGAGGCTTTGGAAATGGTAGCCTGGGCGCCGGCGGTCGTGGAATTAAAGAAAATGGGCTGGCCGCCTGTTCCCAAAATGAGCAATTCACCGTTGATCGTCTGGGTTTTGGCGTTGCCGAATTTCAAACGAGTGCCGCGGCCGGCGGAGATCAGGTTGCCGTATGTATTGTTTTGCGCAAAAGCAATCTCGGGGCCCTGCGAACCGAGCGAAAGAATGACAAAAGAGGCGAAGTTGTTGCTGCCGCTGAAGGCGTGTTGCGGAATGTTTGCTGCAACACTGTAATCCTGCGTGACTGTAAAGCCGCCGAAGGTGCTATTACCGTTGATGACCAGATCCTTGCGGTTGGTATATTCGAAGTTGACTTCTCCAAACGTATTGTTTCCGTTAAAGGTGATCGTCCGGTTATTGGCTTCCAAATGGCGCACAGTCAGGTCGCCGTAAGTGGTGATATTGCCGCCGGTAAAGGTCAAATTTTCAGCGGCGGACGACTCCAGCAGGATGGCCGCCCCTCCTGATACGAAGGTGGTACCGGTACCGTCGCCTAACCAGTCGCGGCGTACTTTTACAGTGGTGGTGCCCGTAAAGTCCACTTTTTTAGTATTGGAGTTGTTAAAGTCGAACAACAGGCCAAAGTCAACGGCAAAACCATTGGAGTAAAATTCTCCCTTTGTGAGGTAGGTGCCAAAGCCGGTATTGACCGTAAAATTATTCAGCAGGGTCCATTTAGACCCTACAGCACCGTCGAACCGCACATTGTTCAGGAAGGTTTTTCCGCCCATATTGATCGTATGGCTGCCGCTGACAGGTATAAATTGGACTTCCTTGAGGTGGTTCCAGGTTACGCTGCTCGCGATGGTGACCGAACCTTTCAGGTAAAGCGTATTGCTGCGGCTGGTAAATGGCCAATTCCAGGTCATTTGGCTGTTGATCACCAGATCGCCGTGTACGGTGAGGTGGAGGTTATGTGCATTGGCTTCCTGGAAAGTAGGGTTAAATGCCACGTTGTTCCAGATCATGTTCTTGCACGCGCCATTCACGTTCATGGTCACGATCTGGCCGGTCGCTGTGAACGAAGCCGCGTCGAATACCGCATTGTCTACCGCCGACGGGATCACGCAGCCGTTGCCCAGGCCACCGCTTACCAATGCCCATTTGTTGGCATCGTTCCAGTTGCCGGTACCGCCCACCCAGAACAGGGTGATCGGTTGAACGGGCACGGCAGTCCAGCCGTTGATCGTGCCCACCTGGGTGACGTCGGTCGCATTGAACGTGGCGCCGCCCTGTACGGTATGATTTTCCAGGGTGATCCATTCGGTAGAGACCGTTCCGCTTGCCTGCGATATCACCGAGGTGGTCGCATTCAGGCCGCGTATTTTAGAACGACGCAGACAGGTGCTTCGCGGTATAAAGTTGCTGATGGTTTGGGTGCGGCCGGCGTACACGAGCATGTCGAATCCTTTGGGCAGGTCGAGTTTGGCAAAAGAAGCGTTTTGCTCCATTTGCAGGTAGGCCGTGCCCGTACCTAAGGATGTTACCACAACATCCTGGAACTGGTTGTTGGCCGATTGAAAATAAAAGTTGGCATTGCCGTTGCCCTGCAGGACATCATAGTTGCCAAACTGATGCGCACTGTTTTGAAAATAATGGTTTGAAGCCCCGTTGCCCAATACATTGATGTCGATGCTGCCGAAAGTATGCGGGCCATTCCTGTAATAAATCTCCAGATTGAAATCCGTGTACCGGTCTACCCGCAGGGTCTGTACGTTCTGCTGGCCATCAAAATACAACGTCTGGTTGCCCACTGTGGGAAAACTCACAAAGATGTCCTCGAAGGTATTGTTGTCCAAAAATTGCATGTACCGGCCAGTGTTACTCGACCCGTGGCTCACCACCACGTCTTTATACACCCGATTGCCGCCGTAAAATACCTGATCTTCATTCGCCGTGGCTTTGATCAGGATCGTCGCCCCGCCAAGGGTCAGTGTGGTATTGACATTAGTGGTGAGCACCCAGGCCTGTCGCATCCGGATGGTATCGGTGCCGGTCAGGTTGATGTGGCGTACATCAGTACCGTCGTAGGCACGGAACTGGTAACCGGCATCCACTTCGTAGCCGGCAGTTTGCCAGGTCCCCTCGTACACGTAGGTGATCACACCATTATTTAATGTAAAATCGCTGGCCAGCGTCCATTTGGGGCCTGAGCCAGTTGTTCTCGCGTCGAAGAGTACGGTGTTCAGAAGCGTTTTCCCGCCGGTGTTCACGATGTTATTAGTCGAATCGGAGTAAAACTGTATGTTATGATTGTGGTTCCATGTGACATTTGTGTTCAGGATAAAATCGCCGCGCGTAAACAATACATTATTCTGTATCCAGGTCATGCTACCCAGGACATTCAGGTCGCCCTCGATGTCCATTATAAAGTTGCCCTGAAATGTTGGATTCTGGGTTACGCCGGCCGTCCAGGTCATGTTGCGGCATTTGGTAGTGCCTACGAGGTTAACCGATTGGCCTGTGGCTGTGAACGAGTTGTTGTCGAACACCACGTTGTCTTGCGGGTTGGGCGAACAACCGGCTGCTGTGCCGCCGCTGCTCACGGCCCAATGCGCGCCGTCGTTCCAGTTGCCGGTGCCGCCGATCCAGTAGTAGGTGGTGGAAGGTGCCGACGTGATATTCCAGCCGGTGTTGTTGCCGTTATTCACCACGTTGGACGCGTTCCAGGTAGCGCCGCCCTGCACTTTCATGTCTTTCAGTGAAACGTAATCGAGGCTGTTGGTTCCGCCGGCATCCGTTAGGGTGGCCTGCGTTCCGGCCGCAGTGGAAGCCAGGTCGATAAGGCGGGTACACAGACTCGTTGCGGTCACCGATTGCAGGGTCTGGGTCTGGTTGTGCCCGAAGAACACATCCATCCCGTGATACAGGGCCAGGGTATTGATGGTGTTGCTGCCGTAGAGGTATAGTATGGGCTGAACCGATGGGTTGGTGAATTGCAAACTGGTTAAAGTGTGGTTATTAAACAGTAGGAAATTGGGTGCATAGCTCGTAGTACTGCTCCCGTAACTGGCATAGACATCCCGGAAAACATAGCCGCTTCCTTCTATCAGGACGGGCTGTGCGCCGGAAATATTAAAATACACATCGCGGAAAGTCATGCTGTTGTTCCGGATATACAGGGTGTAAGAACCGTTCGTCTGCCGGGCATCGAACACCACGTCGTGGTAGGTTTTGCCGCCGCCGTCGAGGTACATGTGGTTGCCTTCTGCGGCCGGCTGGCGCAACAGCAGCACCGCGGTGCCCATGGTCAGGGTGGCATTGGTGTTCATCTTCCACTCCCGTTTTACCCGCACGGTATCCGTACCGGTAAAATTGAGAACCTTGAGACCATTGGGCGTGGCGTCGAGGTAGTCGCCGAAATCAACCTTGAATCCCGCCGAAATAAAGGTGGCGTCGGAAAATGAAACCAGATTGGTTGGGGCCACGGTAAAATCGGCAGCCAGGGTCCAGGCGCCGGTCGCTGTGTTGCCCGGGTTGTTGAAATACACATTACCGGGAAATGTCTTTCCGGCCATATTGATGGTATTGCCGGCAGTGGTGCCGCTAAAGGAAAGGTTCCCGGTTTGGTTCCAGGTCATGGCGCTGTTCAGCGTGATGGATTTTCGCAGGGTAACGGTGCCCGTCAGGTTCCAGTCCATGTTGCCCGCTACGTTCAGGTCGCCGTTGAGGATCAGGTTTTGGCTTCCCGCGAAATTCGGGCCGGCATTCACGCCGGCCGTCCAGGTCATATTGTTCACTTCCGGGGCCACATTCAGGGTAACCGTCTGGTCGCTGCCAGGGAAGGAATTGTTGTCAAACACGACGTGATCCACGCGGGTAGGCAGGCATCCTGCGGTACTGCCGCCACTGCTCAGCGACCACCGGTTGGTATCGTTCCAGTTGCCTGTGCCGCCTACCCAATAATAGGTTTGTGTAGGCAGGGGAGTGATGGTAATCCCTGTATTCCCTCCGTCATCGAGCACATTGGTGGCCGTCCAGGTAGTGCCTGCCCCGCCGAAGGTGATGCCGGACAGCCGTACAAAATCGAGCGCATTGGTACCGCCGTTGGCATCGTTGATGCTTGCGGTTCCGCTGCTTGCGTAGATTCGAATGAACTTCAGGCAATTCCCGATTGCACTCAAGCCCGTCAAGGTTTGGACTCTGGTGTTGTTTATCTGCCATTCCGTTCCGGCAGCAAGGCTTACTTGCCCAAACGTGTTGTTTTGGTCGCAATAAAACATCGGATTCAAACCATTGGAGGTAATGGTAAAATTGCCAAACGTGTTTGTGCCGAAAATGTAATTGAACGCCGTTAGGGTTGCGGCCGCGTTGATGTAATTGATGCTTACGTTGCCGAAGGTGTTGTTCGTTCCTTCCTTGTACATTCTCGAACCATTGTTTATGGTCATGTACACATTGCCATAGACGGAATTGTCATTGCGGAAGCGGATGTTGGTGTAGGAATTGAGGTTGCTTAAATGGTTGATCACCACTGTTCCGAAGGTTTTTCCGCCGCCGTCTATGTACATTTCAGTCCAGTTCACGGTGTGCAAAAGCAGTACGGCGCCGCCCATGGTCAGCACCGTATTGGCGTTGCTGTTCACCCCGAAGTACCACTGCACCCGGACGGTATCGGTGCCGGTGTAATCCAAAGTCTTAACAGTTCCAACGCTTGATGCAGCCAAAGACTGTCCATAATCCACGGTTTTCCCGTTGGAACGGAAAATACCGGTGTAATGCTCCGTGGTACCGGTCGCTTTAAAATTATCCTGCAAAATCCATTCGCCGCCGGCGCCGTCGAAGCGGACGTTGGTAAACTGTTTGCCCGCACTGGTGATGGTTTTTCCGGTGGTGGTGGCGGTGAAGATTACGTAACCGGTTTGGTTGAAGGTACAGGCGCTATTGAGCGTAAAGTTGCCGCGCACACTGAGATTGTGGGCTTGGGTGTAGGTAATTGTACTGTTAGGAATAGAGAAATTGCCGCCCACGACGGAATGATTGTTGACTGTCAGTGTCCAACCGGAGCTGTTGGTGAGGCTGAAATTACCATTTGTAAGGTTGAACGAAATAGTGGTGTTGCCCGCGGTCTTGTTGTCAATGGAAACATGGCCGTTGGTGCTGGTAATCATTCCCATGGTCAGGGTACCGGTCGTCCAGTTGCTGATCGACAAATCACCCGTCAGGGAAATATTGGAGGTGGAGAAATTGCCACCCGACCACTCCGGGATGGTCAGGGCTCCATTACTCAGTGTGATCGTGCCGCCGGAGAACGTACCCGTGGTTTTGGAGTTGGTAAATGTAATTGTTCCGTTTGTGATGGCGATACCGGAAGCGGCGAAGCTCGTCATGATGGAATTGGTAAAGGACATGCCGCCGACATTGGCCGCGGAGCTCAGGTTAACACTGCCCATGGTGATGCTACCGGCTGCCCAGCCGCTAATCGCCACATTGCCGGCGCTACTCGTGACGTTGCCCGTCGTCAGGTTTCCGGTCGTCCAGTTGCTGATCGTCAAACTGCCGGTCATGGAAATCGTAGAGGTCGTAAAATTGCCGCCCGACCAGCCGGGAACCGAGATGCCGCCGTTGTTCAGCGTGATCGTTCCGCTGGAAAACGCGCCCGTGGTTTTGGAGTTGGTAAACGACAAGTTCCCTGTGGTTATGGTGATATTGACAGCCGTAAAGCTGGTCAGCGTAGCGTTGGTAAAGGTCATACCACCGCCAATCTGGATGCTGCTGTTCCGGGAAAACAACATGGTAGCCACATTCTTGATATCGAACGGCCCGCCGACGGTCATGGTACCCGCGGTTTTGGTAAACGACATATTCGACCCGTCCACCAGAAAATAGCCGCTGATAGGCAGGTTGCCATTCACATGGTTAAAGGTAAACGGCGTGCCCAGCACGATATAGTTCCCCGCGACATTGAGGTTGAAGCCGGCCCCGGTGAACGTCGGGTTGTTGGCGACATTGTCCCACTTGAAGTCCTTGCAAAAGGCCTCCTGGTTCAGCGTTACGCTTTGCCCGGCCCCTGAAAACGAATTGGCATCGAAGAGCACGTTGTCCAGTGCGCTGGGCACGATGGTATGCTTGACGGCGCCGCCCGAGGTGGTGGCCCAGTGGGTAAGCTCGTTCCAGTTGCCGGTACCGCCCACCCAGTAGTAATCCGCAGCGTGTATTTCTGCCGGCTGAATAGCCCAAAGAAAAGCGATAAAAAAGAAAGTGCGGGAGGGTAATGTGCAGGTGTAAAATTTCTTCATCTTCATGATACAGAATTGATTCAAAACAAATGTACTTGTGTCAATGACGCAGCAGCCTCGGAGCGCTTCGCCCGGACTTGATTTAAAGGACAATCGGTGTGGAAAGATCAGGAAAGCAAACAGCCGAGGAACCGGCTGTTACCGGGAAACCGCTTCATAGGCAGAAGAGGAGACGACCTTTTCACGAGAACTAAGGATTAAAGATTAAAGTAGCCTTCCTGGAAGTGGCTGGACGAAATTTTCCCGTAAAGGAAAGTATCTGTAAAGCCCCAAAAAAAGGTGGCGAAAAAAACGGGATTAAAAGCCCCGGCGCTAAAACTCCGGGCATCGAATCGGTGGGTAGGATGAACAGTAGCGAAGGGAAAGCATTTCAATTCCACTTACACAATTGCAAAGGCAAAGGTAGACGGGTGAAAAGGAGGAATCAGACCAATCATGGGGGACAATCCGGACATTATGGGGGACAATCCGGACATTGGCATGCAGCCGCAGCACTTCGGTCAGGAGTCGGAAGGTAATTTGCCGAACCGGCTTTTGTACAAACCGGTGAAGTACTTCACGTCCTTGAACCCAACCTGGGCAGCGGCTTGTTTCACCAATACCTTTCCGCCTTCCAGTAATTCCCGCGCTTGTTGCAGGCGCGCCTCCTGGATGTATTGGTTGGTGCTCAGGCCGGTGCAGTATCGGATACGGCGCTGGAGCTGGCGGGTGCTGAGGCTCAGCCGGGAAGCCAGGAGTTCGGCGTTGAAGTTGACATGCAGCAGGTGTTCGCAGGTAGTTTCTTCAACCATTTGGAGCCAGTGGGCGTCGTCCGTACTGAGCACCACCCCGGGAGGGTTTTCCGGTTGCATGTCTTCGATTTCGGCATGGTACGGATCCGTCGGTTCGTCCTCGAAATCAGCCAGGTTGCGTGCTCTGGAGAATCGAAGCAGGTTATCCATTCGGGCGAGCAGTTCGTCTTCATCAAAGGGCTTGATGAGGTAATCGTCCACGCCCAACCGCAGTACCTTCAGTTTCACCTTTATATCGGTGCGGGCCGTGAGCATGATGATGGGTATGTGCCGCAGCGCATCCTGCTCTTTGATTCGTTCGATCATCTGGATGCCGTCCATCACGGGCATCATCACGTCGGAAAGGATGATGTCGGGCCGAAGGCCGGCGGCGAGCGCGGCAAGCCCTTCCCGGCCATTTGTCGCCGTGCTGATCCGGTATTTTTCTTCCAGATAACTCTGAAGGAGCCGTCGGAGGTCTGCATTGTCTTCCACGATCAGGACATGCGTTTTGTCGTGGCCAACTGCCGCCGGGTCTTTATCCCAGGTTACCGGTGTGGCGCCCGGTTCCGACGGTAGGGGAGCATCCGGCATCGGTTGGGCACCTGCCGGGTCCGCTTTTTCCATAGGCATCCGGAGATAAAAATTGCTCCCGAAACCGTATTTGCTTTCTGCCCAAACGCTGCCGTCCATGAGTACGGCCAGTTCCTTGCACAGCGACAGTCCGATTCCGGTGCCTCCCTGACCGGACACATCGGGCAATTTTGACTGGTAAAAGCGGTCGAAAATATGCGGCAGATCGTCGGGGTGAATTCCGGGGCCGGTATCGGCAACTTTTACCAGCAATTCATCTCCGGCTTCCTCCACGATGAGCGCCACCTTTCCGTCCTTTGGGGTGAATTTGAGCGCGTTGGCTAAGAAATTGTGGACTATTTTTTCAAATTTATCCTTGTCGAGCAGGATGCACAGCTGCTTGTCCGCCCGATAATCAAACTGAAAATCTACGCGCTCGCTGTCGCTGAAGGAACTGAACTGCGCCACTAATGGCTTGAAGAAATCCAGCAAAAGCACCGGTTTTAGGTTCAGTTCGATGCGTCCGGTTTCGAGTTTGGAAAGGTCGAGTATCTCGTTCACTAATTTGAGCAGTTGCGCACCGTTTCGCTGTATCAACGCAAGCATTTGCCGGTCTTTGCCTTTCCAATCGGGACGCTTGAGCAGGTTGTTTACCGGACCGAGCATCAGGGTCAGCGGGGTGCGGAGTTCGTGGCTCACGTTGGCAAAGAACCGGGATTTCAATTTTTCCAACTGGCGCAGTTCCTCCGTCTGCTTTTCGATGGTCTGTTTGTCTTCCGAAATTTTCCGGGTTCGTTCTGCCACCAATTGTTCCAATTCCCGCTGGCGTTGGCGCAACTGCCAGGTATGTATCTTGATATATCCCACCGTTCCGGCAATCAGCAGGCTGAAGACCAGCAGGAGGAACCAACTTTGCAGGTAAAAAGGCTTCACCACCTGTACCGTCAGGCTAATCTGATGTTCCGACCAGTGCCCAAGGGCATCTTGCCCCTTCACCACCAGCCGGTATTGCCCAAACGGAAGCCGACCGAAACGCAGCACGGGATTATTGGTGTAACTCCATTTTTCCTCCAGGCCCTCCAGGCGAAAGGCGAAGCGGTTTTGGGCAACATTTTCAAAACTCAACAGCGCAACTTCCAGGTTGAAAAAATGATCGGAAGGCTGCAAGCGAATGGTATTGGACGCAATGAGGCGGGCCGTGCCGTCCACGGCTTTCCCTTGTTTGCCGTCAAACTGTTCGAACGCGGCGATGGCTAAAAGGGGGTCGGGGCTATCCTGATTGTTCTGCAGGTTATCGGGGTGGAAAGCGGTCACCCCGTTCAAGCCGCCGAAATACAGTCGCCCCTGGTTATCTTGAAAATGCGCGATTCGGTTGAACTCGTGATGCGTGATCCCGGATCGTTCGAGGTACGTTTTTACTTCGCCGGTTTCCTGGTTAAATCGCATGATCCCCTTGTCGCTGCTAAGCCAGAGATTGCCTTTGTGATCGGGGTAAACCGCATACACCACATCATGGGAAAGTCCGTCGTTCAGGGTCCACTGGCGTGCGGGCACATCCCCTTCTTTGTGGTCGGCCGGATTCGGCGCAAGCCGGATCAGCCCGCCGCCGCCACTGGCGAGCCAGAGGTGGCCCTTCCCGTCGTCGTAAAAATGATGGATCGTGTTGTGCGGCAGGTAAAACCGCCCCTTGCCGGTGGTAGAATATTGCGCTTCTATTACGCCGGAAGCATTCGCCCGAAACAGACCCCGGTTCGAGCAGACCCACACCCGGCCGGCGCTGTCGGCGCCTATATGCATGACGGCCGCCTCCGCCAGGTCCCGAAAAGCAGGCGGAATGTGGAGCGGCTGAATCACGCCGGTTTGGGCGTCCAGCACCTTGATGCCGGTATCCGATCCAATCCAAATTGCCCCATCGGGGCGTTGCAGAAGCGACCAGCTGGGGAATCCGGTATACAAGTCCCGGATCAGGTTACCGTCGTCATGAATAAAAAACAACCGCTGGTCGTGCCCGACAACAAAACCGCCTGCTCGCAATGGGCTGATCGCATAGAAGCCGAATTTCGCGGAAAAGGAAAAAATATCCCGCACCAATCCCGTCTTCCGGTTGATCATGCACGTCCCGAAGGCTTCCCGGTTCACTAATATCCGGTTGCTATCGGCCCAAATGCCACGCGTGGACTCCCAATCCTTGGGTTTCCAGAGGTAGCGTTCAAAATTATTTTTTTGAATGGAAAACATTTCCAGGCCGAAACTGCCGCCCATCCACAGTCTGCCGCTCCGGTCGAAGTACAAGCTGCGGATTATTTTTCGCTCGCTATTCTCCGGGATTTGGGCGTACGTTCCCCGTATAGCCGCCAGATCGAGTACCTGCCTGCCGTCTGTACGGAAAATCGCCGTATGGTCCAGAATCAGGTCTTCCCCCAAATGGGGTTTGTCGGCCCCGTGGAGCAAAACCGGATGCCGGTAAGCTTGCGCCAGTTGCTGCGATTGCCCCGAAGCATCCATTCGGTAGGGTTTTTTGGTGCCGGAAAGGTCGCGATCAAAGAAATAAAACGGTGGTTTGGGGGCATCCTGGGCGCCAAAAGCAATCGGCTTGGCAGACGAAATTGATCGCACGGTTTTGCCGGAAGGCGTCAGGCACACCAAGCGATTGGTTCCGCTCAGCACCCAAACAAGCGTCTCGGCCGCGATGATAAAAGGATTGGTCAGTTTTTCCGTCGCCACAGTTTTCAATCCATGGTTCGGATGGCAGGACATCAGCGTCGAGTCGTTCAAAAAAGTGAATATGGTTCCGTCAGATTCCGATCTTACCCACGAATCGGAATACGAACCGTGAAATTCCTCCAAGCCACCGATGTTTGGCGGGTTTATGCCGAATTTTTTCCGAAAAGTGGTTCGTTCGCGCCGGACGGGATGCCAGATATCAAAATCTTCAAATGGCGCATTAGGCAACAACCAGAACCAGCCATCGGCATCTTCCAGTATGTTCCAAATATTGTCGTGCTGAAAACCATCGGTGCGCGCGTTGAATGTCTGAAACCGCCGGCCGTCGAAGCGGCTCAAACCCTGCGGCGTACCCAACCAGATGAATCCCCGCTTGTCTTCATGAATCGCATTCACCTCCCGGTGCGGCAATCCGTTTTCGGTATCAAACCGCTCGTATCCACTGGAAAAGGTTTGCGCCTTCAGGTCGAAATGACCGGTCGCCGTTATCAGCCAGGCCGATAACGCGGATGTCAGGCACCAATTCAAATTCCCGGGCACTGTTGTGGATAGGTTAATCGAATCAAATGAAAACCGGTTAGGGAGACGTAGTGCAAAGGAAACAACTATTTAACCCAAGTTGTAGGGTATTCCAGAAGGAAAAGTCTACGTGTCTGAACGCTAATGAAGCGGGGTGTTCAAGAAAGAGTGTGAAAGTTAGAGCGTGTTTAAGATTCAGTGGCGAGGCGAAAGCGAGCGAATTTTGTTTCAGACAAAGCGAAATTTGTAGCCGTAGTTGGTGCCTAATTTGCTGCTTGCAGCCCGGCGTCTAAATTTTAAACCCCCAAGCGTTAGTACTCTCCGCCTTAGGATCCACACTCCACGCCGAGGTGGTCCTTCAGGCCGTACTCGTAATGGAACGCCGTGGCGCCGTTGGGCGTGCAGCGCCCGTCGGCGCGGTAGATGGCATCCAAATTGGGGCCAAGGCACTCGATGCCGCCCACATAGTTGCGCACAGAGCCGAAGATTGCCTTCGTCAGTTTTTCGCCGTCGGCGGTGTAGGTGACTATGATCGAGAGGTCCGAAGGGTGGTACATCGAGTTGGGCAGGTTGAGGTGGTTGTACTGGATGGTCAGAAACTTGTGGTTGTCCTG
>JBJXEZ010000328.1:0-13139 GCA_046153695.1 Saprospiraceae bacterium | reverse complement strand
ATATTACAATGTGCAGATGGTAGTTTTTATACTGGAAGTACAAATGATTTGCAGAGAAGAATTAATGAGCATAAAAGTTGCGAAGGTGCAAAATTTACAAAAGAGCACTACCCTGTCAAATTAGTTTACTATGAATCGTTTGATCGAATAGACAAAGCGTTTGAAAGAGAAAAACAAATTCAAGGTTGGAGCAGGGCTAAGAAAATTGCCCTCATTAAAGGCGATATAGAACAACTTAAGAACCTTTCAAAAAACAAATCTTCAAGTGCGCCTGCGGTCGCTGCTGCGCCTGCGGTCGCTGCTGCGCCTGCGGTCGCTGAGCCTGTCGAAGCGTTTGGGGCATATCCGCCAGATTATTTTGATTTTATCATCATTGACGAGTGCCACCGGGGTGGCGCCAACGACGAAGGCAACTGGCGCGGCATTTTGGAATACTTTTCACCCGCCGTTCAGTTGGGCCTGACGGCTACGCCCAAACGCAAAGACAACATAGACACCTACAAATACTTTGGCGAGCCTGTGTACATCTATTCCCTGAAGGAAGGTATCAACGATGGTTTCCTCACGCCGTTCAAGGTCAAACGGATCAAAACGACCCTGGACGATTACATCTACACCTCGGATGACCAGGTCGTGGAGGGCGAAATAGAAACCGGCAAACTGTACAAGGAAAGCGATTTCAACCGAATCATCGAAATCAAGGAACGGGAAGCCAAGCGCGTCCGGATTTTCATGGACGAAGCCAATCAGAACGAGAAGGCGATCATCTTTTGTGCCACGCAGGACCATGCTGCGGCCGTTCGGGATTTGGTGAATCAGTACAAAAAAAGCGCGGACGCTTTTTACTGCGTTCGGGTCACGGCCAATGATGGCGAACCGGGCGAGCAGTTTCTTCGGGAGTTTCAGGACAATGAAAAAACGATTCCAACCATCCTGACCACCTCCCAAAAACTTTCTACTGGCGTGGATGCAAGGAATATCCGCAACATCGTCCTGATGCGTCCGGTGAATTCCATGATTGAGTTTAAGCAAATAGTGGGCCGCGGAACGCGCTTGTTCGACGGCAAGGAGTTCTTCACGATTTACGACTACGTGGATGCTTTTCATCACTTCGCCGACCCGGAGTGGGACGGCGAACCCTTGGCACCTGAGCCTGATATGGTTAATGAGCCTCAAGTTCCATACGTTCCAAAAGAGAAGAAAGAGTCAGAAACAGAGGATGATGCCGGCGGTGAAAAACGAAAACGCATCAAAGTGAAGTTGCGCGACGGCAAGGAGCGTGAAATTCAGCACATGATGTCCACGTCGTTTTGGAGTGCCGACGGCAAGCCTATTTCATCCGAAGCGTTTCTGAACAACCTTTTCGGGGAATTGCCCAATCTTTTCAAAAGCGAGGATGAATTGCGAACCCTTTGGAGCAATCCGATGACCAGACGGACCCTGCTGGAAAAACTGGCCGATGCTGGTTTTGGAAAGGATGACCTGATGATGTTGCAGAAATTGATTGACGCGGAAAAGAGCGACCTGTTTGACGTCCTGGAGTATGTGTTCAACAGCGATATCAAACCCATTACGCGGGAAGCAAGGGTAGCGGCAGCGCAGGCCACCATCTTTGCCCTGCTCGACGACAGGCAAAAGGAATTCATTGATTTTGTCCTCGGCAAGTACGTGGAAACCGGCGTCGAAGAACTCGACCAGGATAAACTGCCCATCCTGCTGACCAACAAGTACCAATCCCTGGAGGATGCGAAAGAGGTTTTGGGCGATGTGGCGAATATCCGGGCATTGTTTGTTGATTTTCAGCAGTATTTGTATCCGCAGCGGGTAGCGTGATTGCTTTGCTCGCACTCCCCCAACACTTTCCCCCTCAGGCCCACACCTTACACCCCTCCGTACAATTCGTACAAATGTCAATTTCGCTGCGCCCTTTCAGGATTTTCCGGCGGAAATCCCGGTAGTCGCCGTTTTGCCAGATAGCCCGAAACGGCGCAGCCTTGAGGTCGCCGAGCCGGTGTGCGGCATCCTTGTCGAAACAGCAGGGCACCACCAGCCCGTCCCAGGTGACCACACAGGCATGCCAGAGTTTCCAGCAATGGTTGTGCAGGGCATGGCGCGGCGCCCAGGTGCCGTCGGGCAGCCGGGCGTAGCGGGCGTATTGGTCCTGTTCAGGGATCAGTGGATGGCCGTGGTGGTAATCGTACACCTGAGCAGTTTTGAGTTTTACCTCGTCGGCGCCGATTTCATGGGCGAGGCGGCGCAGGTCTTCGATCTGGTGTTCGTTGGGGCGCACAACCAGAAACTGGAAAATGATATGCGGATGGCGGGCGCGCAGGCGGCGTTTCCAGGCCACTACATTGCGGGCGCCCTGTAGCACCTGGGCGAGGTTGCCACCAATGCGGTACTGCTCGTAGGTTTCCTGCGTGGTGCCGTCCACAGAAATGATGAGGCGGTCGAGGCCCGACTCCACGGTTCGGCGGGCGCTGTCGTCGTCGAGGAAATGGCCGTTGGTGCTGGTCACCGTATACAGGCCGCGCTCGTGTGCGTAGCGCACCATGTCGAGAAACTGCGGGTTGATGTACGGTTCGCCCTGAAAGTAGAAGTAGAGAAAAAACAGGTCGCGGTGCAGCTCGTCCACCACGCGGCGGAAAAAATCGGTTTTGAGGTTGCCGGTGTTTCGCGTGAACGCGCGCAGGCCGGAAGGGCACTCCGGGCAACGGAGGTTGCAAGCGGTAGTGGGTTCCACGCTGAGCATGACGGGCAGCCCCCACTGCACCGGCCGCCGAGTCCAGCGGGCGAGGAAGTAAGAGGCCAACACCTTGGCCAGGTTCCAGCCGCGCCGCAGGGTGATTTTGCGTGCGGCGTTCCGGCAATCGTTCCAGTAGATATTCATCTTATCAAGTCGGGCAAAGGTAGGTTTTGTGTTTCGCCCCAGTTGAGCGTACTTTTGCCCGAAAATAATGCGTATATGGGAAATCTTGGCCAAAGCCTCGGACAGAAACGCGAAGTCATTTTGCTGGCCGTCATTGCCATTGCTGGCGCAGCAGGCCTGTTGATTTTGCAATTTGCCCGCAAAACACCCGCCCAGAGCACCGTCGAACGTTCGATGGTGCAATCGGGCGCACAGAAAAACAACGAACCGGCTGCTTTATCGGCCCCGATCCAGACAATCACGGGCGACCTGGTGGTACGCGACGAGGAATATCCCGAGGTGGGCCAGCCCTTCACATTCCGGATGACCAACTTTGCTCAGGGTGCCGTTTATGAATTAGACCTGGGTGACGGCAGCGGACGGCGGGCATTCCGCGAAGGCGTGCTTCAGTACACCTACAAGCGCTCGGCTGATTTTCAAATTTCACTTTGGGCCAAGTACGACGGACAGGAGGTCAAGTTAAAGACGATCACCAAAAAAGTGAAAGTGCCCCCCCGGCCGGAAAGAGCGGAGATCGCTCCGTTTATTGACAACTGAAAACAGCCTGCGACTAACACGGTATCTGCTTTTGTTTAGTCGCTTGCCTATATCATGACATTTTTAACAAAAACAGGACGAATGAAAAAAATCGCAATTCTGCACGGTAAAGAAACCTCCTTCCCGGAAGCCTTTGTGGCTCGTGTCAATGCCAAGAACGTCAAGGGTATACACGCCGAACCGGCGTTGGTGGACGAGCTCGTGCAGGGCAATCCGACTCCCTACGCAGTGCTGATTGACCGAATCAGTCAGGACGTGCCCTTTTACAAGGCCTATCTGAAAAATGCTGCACTCAACGGCACGGCCGTGCTCAACAATCCTTTCTGGTGGAGCGCCGACGAGAAGTTTTTCAACAACTGCCTTTCTACCAAGATTGGCATGCCTGTGCCCCGTACGGTGCTGCTTCCCTCCAAGGAGATGCCGCCAGATACCAGCGGCCAGAGCTTCCGCAACCTCAAGTTTCCGCTGGAGTGGGAAAAGATGCTGGAATACCTCGGCGGGTTCCCGCTGTTTATGAAGCCCCACTCCGGTGGCGGCTGGAAAAGCGTGTATAAGGTGCATAATTTCGATGAGTTCTTTGCCGCTTACAACGAGACCAACACCCTTGTCATGCTCCTGCAGGAGGCCATCGAGTTCGATGCCTACTTCCGATGCTACTGCCTCGGCGGCAAGTATGTGCGCATCATGGACTACGAGCCCCGCAACCCGCATCATCTGCGCTATGTGGCCGACCACAAGGTATCCAAGGCCCTGCGCGACGAGATGCACACCCATGTCCTGAACATCAACGCAGCGCTTGGCTACGATTTCAATACGGTGGAGTTTGCCATACGTGGTGGCATACCCTACGCCATTGACTTTTGCAATCCCGCGCCCGATGCCGACGTAAACTCGGTGGGCGAAGAGAATTTTGAATGGGTGGTGGAAACCGCAGCGACAATGGCCATCGAACGCGCTCAGGCGCACAAAGACGGCGCCAACAACCTCACTTGGGGTACTTACGTTAGCGAAGCGGCCAATGGTCGCCTACCCGTCAATTTGACAAATAGTGCTACCCCGGCGGCGGTAAAAAAGGCCTCCGGCAAAGCAAGTAAGGGTAAATAGGCATTGGCAAGGCCGTTTTGGCACGCCGTTTGGAAAAAAGCCTGCAAGCGAGTAAGTCACTTGCAGGTTTTTTTAATCCAGCGGCAAACAATTTCGGCCAGCCAAGCCGTTAAAGAAAAAGTAGCCGCTCCAACATTCACCATCTTAATCCAAACCGATTTTTAAAAATGAAATCAATCTTCTTAATCCCGGTCTTTTTCTTTGCCTCGGTCGGCCTTTTTGCCACCGCAGCTAACCACAATGACAACGGCACCGAACCTACGTTTCAGGATTTCCTGGCGCAGTTTCCGAAGGCCAGCCTGCCCTACTCTTTCAATGCAGAGGAATTGCAGACCCAATTGGAACAACACGATGCCAGCCTCAAAGGCAAGCGGTTGGACTGGGCGTACTACCAGTTCCTGCCCATGATTGAGGAAAGCGCGCGCCACAACCGCATGCCGGTGTACCCCGAAGCCGTGGCGGCCTTTGAAACGAAGGAATACCACGCCGTGCTCTACAACACGGGCCGTGCTTTCACCAAAAACTTGAAAAGCTACCACATCAGCGTTTTCGACAAGTCAGGCAACCATGTGGCTACACACTTCGTGGCCGGTGCCAACCCGAATACCATCACCAGCAGCGTCATTGACGAAACCCTGCACGCTGCCGTTCAGGTGTACCGCGTGACGTGGGCCACCGAATACCAGCGCGGTGCCAACGACGGCAACTCCATCGTCAGCCTGGCACCTGTAGGCAAACAGACCGTCCTGCTCACTGTGGGCAACATGGTCGAGCAACTGAGCTGGGCCAGCCAGCAACCCATAGCCAAAGGCGGCCCGCTGACGGCCGACGCAAAATAATAAAACGGCTAAGTGAAATCGCCCCCGTCCGGCAATGCGGCTCCTGGACGGGGGCTTTTTTTTTGTGCTGATGGCGGTGCAGTGGAGTCGTTTTTTTGACAACCGTACCCGAGCCGCGTTCCTAAATCGTGTTGGGGGGGGAGCATGGTCGCAGTTCAACCCGCCTTTCCCAAAACCACTACTGCCATACTCCGCAAGTTATCCACCAACACCGTTTTGAACGGCTCCAGCATACGTAAATCATGCCGCCCGATCATGGCATCCAGTGCAGGCCGGGTCAGCAGGTATCGGTCGGTGCCGTCGGGCATGGTGAACCGGCCATTACCAAGGGGGAGCATGCTGTCGGCCAGGCCTACATCAGTAGCCACCCGGATGAACAGCGATCCGCCGGGTTTCAATACCCGAACCAGTTCGCTGAACATCTGCCCGAAATGCGCCTCATTTTCGGCAAAATGAAGGACGGCGTTGCAGATGATGTGCTCAAAAAACGCATCCGCAAACGGCATGGACTCCACTGGGGCCACCTGAAACCGATCGGCTGGCACCCCCGGGTAATGTCGCCGCAAGGCCTCCACCGCCGCCGGGTCGCGGTCGGTACCGTACACGGCAAAGGCTTGCTGCACAAACCAGTGCAGGTTACGGCCCGCGCCAGCCCCGGCATCGAGAATAGTTTGAGGTGGGGCGTAGCGGTTTTTCAGGATTTGGTCGAGCAAATAAACATCGGTATTACCAAGGAGGTGAAATAGCGGATTCATAGGTGTTGTGTTATGCAAGGAAATCTCGCGAAGGTGACAAATTGTACAGAAATATACCCAAAAATGGTTGTAACACCTGAGGAAATGGTAAATTAATCACAAAAGACTGTTCTACTGGTACAGATTTTGGAAGATCCGATGTAGGTTCATCTTTCCTTGTTTTGTACAAAATAGACGAACTTGCTTCAAGCACAAAACACCCATGTTTTTGCAAAAGCACCTAGATTAGCCTCCCAAACAGACACCTATCCACACAAAAAGGCACTACCTTGCCGTGCGGAGCCAATGGAATACCAAACCCGTACGGGTTTAATCCTATTTGCAGTTTTCGCTGCGGCCTTATCAGGGCTAATTCATCAAGGCATCTTTTGATAGTAGTGGCAAGTACCGAGCTCTCGTGTGGCACACGGAGGCGGGTTGCGCTTAGCATTCCAATTGCTATGGCTTTGATTTATTAAACCTGGTCAGTACTTTATGCAAAATCCGATTCCGATTACAAGCGTCAGTATGATCGCTTACAACGCCTGCGGCTATATCGGTCAGGCCATTGGAGGTGTGCTTAGCCAAAAGACCAATTTTCCGTTCGAACTAGTGATCGGAGACGACGGCTCTACGGACGGTACCCGCCAAATTTGCGAGGAGTATGCCGCGAGATACCCGGATATAATCCGGCTGCTTCCTCCGCATCCGAACCTTGGAATTGCCGCGAACACCCAGCGTACGATGGGCAGCAGCCGCGGAAAATACATAGCCGTGTGCGATGGCGACGATGTATGGACCGACCCGTTCAAATTAGCCCGGCAGGTCGCGTTTCTGGAAGAGCATCCTGACTACGGTGTCGTGTACACGGACGTAGAGACGATCTCCGAAAACCATGCTGTAATCGTAGACGAAGAGCAGGCGTCCATCCGCGAGATGTACGCTACTGGTGACGTTTTTTTTAAGTTGCTGGAAGCCAATTTTATCAACAACTCCACTGCTATGTTTCGGGCAGAATTGATCCGGGACCACATCGTATACCCGGATCGATGCTACCAGATACCGGACTATATCCGCTGGCTGCATATTGCCGCTCAATCCAGGGTGCATTTCATGCCCTACAAAAGTACTTATTACCGAAAACACGCGGCTGGATTGTCCTCCAACACCTCTAACCCAATTCAGCAAGGGAATAGAAAAGTGTTCTACCGATCCCTAAACCACATTTTTCCACGATTCGATGCAGCCAACCGAAGGCGGCTAACCCGCGCTGAAAACCTGCTTTTGTTTCGCCGGATATGTTCCCTGATTTTAAGAGGACCGAGCATACCGATGCAACGATTGCGCCTCCTTCGGCTACTTCCCAAGTACTATCCAGGCCTCTCTGATCTGGTACGCATCAGCCTGAAAAAAGTCGTTGCATACTTCCATTTTTTTACGTTAATCAGTCAACGAGTTGAATTTGAATACGTTGCCTAAAACCCGATCCTGTCATGCATTTCAAGAACCCGATTTCGATTCCCTTTAATATTCCCTTCGATAACCTGCGCCATTTCCAATCGATTATTCCAGGCGATGTGGATCTGGGTGCCTTGTTCAAAGGCAATTATGCAGAGCGCGTGAGTCGCCAGTTTCAGGACAGGTACAACCCGGAAGACGTTGTGCTCACTGGTTCCTGCACGAATGCTCTTGAGCTAGCAGCCTTGTTACTCGACCTCAAGCCGGGCGACGAAGTCATTATTCCGGCTTACACCTATGTTTCTACAGCCAACGCCTTCGAATTACGTGGAGCCACGCTTGTCTTGTGCGACAGCGCCACCGATTCGCCCAACATGGACCTTGATCACCTGGAAACACTTATCGGTCCGAAAACAAAGGCAATCGTAGTTGTTCACTATGCCGGAGTTAGCGTGGATATGCACCGGCTTGTAAACCTGGCCCAAAGGCACGGTATCGTCCTCATTGAGGATGCTGCCCACGCAATTGATGCCAGGTACGACGATGCCCTTTTGGGCACCTTTGGCGATCTAACGACCTTCTCGTTCCACGAAACCAAAAATATCACCTGTGGCCAAGGAGGGGCCTTGCTCATCAATAACCCGAAATTTGTGGAGCGCGCGCGAATTCTGCGCGACTGCGGTACTAACCGGCACAATTTCATACTTGGGCTAGTGGACCGGTACACATGGGTGGATGCCGGTTCGGTGTACAACCTTTCCGAGCTCAACTGCGCATACCTGGCACCTCAACTCCAGCATATCGAAATGATCACCCGGAAACGCGTGCAAGTGTGGGAGGGCTATTATCAAACTCTCTTACCGCTACAGGAACGCGGGCTGGTCGCCTTGCCTACCGTTGGTAAGATGAGCCAGCATAATGCGCACATTTTTCATATTGTGCTGAAATCACAAACGGAACGGGATAAACTCCTCGAGTTTATGCGAAATCGGGGGATATGCACGACGTTTCACTACGGCGGATTGCATCTCAGCCCGTATTATCAGAAAAAATACGGGACTACCACACTGGTTAATGCCGAGAAGTTTGCTGGCTGCCTGCTACGCCTTCCGCTCTATTTTGACCTGAGCGTTGAAGACCAAATCAGGGTACTGAATGGTATTGTCGAGTACTTTAGCCGCAGGGCAACAAAGACTCCAATGCGTAACGAGGTGTACCAACCTAAAGCCATGCGCTCGGCTGTACAGGTTGGGGCATAGCGGTTCTGCGTATCGAATTAAGTACCGACTGAAAGAGTAGCACGAGAACTACGCGATCCCGTTTTCACAACAAAAAAGCCCCCCGGCAGCGAATTTGCCGGGGGGCTTTTTTGTAGCACCTTGGTATTCAGCGCCGTTTCTTATTGCTTCGGAAGCAGCACCCACAAGCGGCCGAAGCCGTTAATCTTGCAGGCTTCCTGGAGGCCTTTTTTGCCGATACCACTGTAGAGGTCCAAACGCTTGGTGGTCAGGATGGCGCCGCCACGGTCTTGGGCAAACAGGATGCGGTAAGTATGGCCTTTCAGTTTACCGGAGGGATCCACGTCGGGCAATTCGGCCAGCAGCGTTGCGCCAATCGGAATGAAACGAGGGTCAACAGCCACGGAATAACCGGCAGTGAGCGGGAAGTAACCAGCACCAATCACGTCCTCGTCACCCATCTTTTGGAAAAAAACGTATTTGCCGCCGGAGCCTTTCACGGAGCCGCCGAAGCCAAAATGTTCACGGCTGCCGTCTTGGTACTCCACCCAGCAAGAGCCTTGCAGTTGTGCATTCGCTACTTCACGCTTCGAACGCACCCACGCCAGTTCAAAACCTTTGCCGTTCAGCGCACCGGCTTCGATGGAAGCAGGAGAAGGCACATGATCTTTCGGACGGCGGAGCAGGGGCACGGGAAACTGGGAGGTGCGGGTGCGGCTTCCCGCAATGATGGGCGTATAGTAGCCCGTAATCCGCACATTGTCTTTGTTGAGGTCGGTCTTCACTTTGTAAAAGTCAAACCGGTCGAGCAGTGCTTCGGGCTGCAGTACCTGACAGTCCTGAAGCAGTTCCACCGTGCGCAGCATTTCAGCCTTGCTAATGCCTTTTACAGGGTATTCTTTGGTATCTGGGCGGCGGAGGAAATTAGCCTGCTCATAAAGTGCCTCCAGCATCGGAACATCGAACGGCAAGTAAGGCAGGGTGTCGGGCGTCGTGTAACGAAGAACAGCAGGGTGTACCTGACGTTTGAGGATCAGCGGTTTTACGCGAGCAGGGGGAGCCATCAGAGCCAGACGGGCCGAAGCGGAGGAATTGAACTCTGCTGCCGTGACTATATCGGCTTTAGATGCTTTGGCGGGGGTTATCGAGGCGTTGCCCCAGTCCAGAGTCAGAAGAAACGGAGCGAGCAACAAACAGATGAAAAGGGATGCTTTGTTTACCATGATGATTAATCGAATTTGGATTTTTGCCGAGTGATTTTTAAATGTCTTATCGCGCCGTGAAACACGATATCAACTTCGGCAGCCAAACTCTTTGACTAAAAAGTGAACAAATGTATGCCGGAATTAACCAGTTTTGCTTGTATTTTATTTTGGTTTTGCATTACGTTAACAGCAAAGGGGTTAACTATCAATGCTTTGTGTTTTTGTCTTTTTTGAGTTTCAAAGGCTTTTAAGCGGCTTATTTTAATTTTCCAGATCGCAGCCACTCGTTTGTTTTCAGGAGGGCGGCCATGGAAAGTGCATCCGTTATTTCACCGTCCAGCACCATGCGTACCGCCTCTTCAAACCGTACCTTCCGCACCTGCAACTGCTCCGTCTCTTCGGGATTCGCCTCGCCGTACTCCAGGTTTTGTGCCACAAATGCCACCCCAAGTTCGTCCGTCACAGAATTCGACAAGTGCATCTCCAATAACGGCACCCACTTTTGGGCTTTGATTCCGGTTTCTTCCAGTAGTTCGCGTTTGGCCGATTCGAGCGGTGCAATGCTAAGCGGGCCACCGCCTTCGGGAATTTCCCAACTGTATCGCCCCAACGTATACCGGAATTGCCCCACCAGCCATGTGTATCCGTATTCGTCCAAGGGCACGATTCCGATCGCCAGATTTTTAAAATGAACTACCCCGTAAATCCCCGCTCCACCTGATGGATTGACGACCTCTCGGTGCGTCACTTCGATCCAAGGATTGTCATACACTCGACATATAGAATTCGTAATCCATGGATTCGTTTCCTCTTTAGTATCCTCGACTTGACGTTCAGTTTGATTTTTCATGTTTTTGTCGAAACTTCTGCTCTGGTTGTTCGATAGCTTGACATTAGCACGACAAATAACTCATTTGCAAAGCGGTCATCTTTTTCCCCCCGTAGTACATAATCAGTTACCTCCCATTTTCTCCCGCTTTTCCAAACCATTTTTGCCTGAGGTGTCCGGCCTCGCTTCTCCTGTTCCAAACGCATTCTAGCCAGCACAGATTGGGCTGCAACGTAGATTGTGTTCATGGTATATGCGCGGAAAACGGCCAGGGCTAATTTAACGCTGAGGGCTGGCACCCTTGAAACCGCGAACAAGTATTTTAGTGGACGCGGCTAATTGATTAAGGTCGAGAAGAAGAAAAGAAGGGTAGTCGACTCCGACCTGTAAGATTAGCGATAAAAGCAATGCAAGTCCTTTTTCCAAAATCGGGCCAGTTTTTTTGACAAGCGTTTTTTTAAGAATTCGTTTACACTTTTTTTTTAATCACAGCATCTCCTCCCCGTACTTTTTTTTCGAGAAAGCTAAAACTACTTTGGCGTATGCTGAACATTAACCGATCCTACATTCTGTCTGGGCTTTTCTGCCTCCTCCTTCCCGCCATGTTGCCTGCGCAATTGACGATCATCGTCAATTCCATACCGGCCAACACGCCTTCAAACGCCAAGGTTTACGTTTCAGGCACGTTCAACAACTGGAACCCTGGCAACGCCAATTATTTATTGACAAAACAGCCCAACGGCAAGTACGCCGTCACACTTACTCCGCCGGTCGGCCCTGTGCGCTTCAAGTTTACACGCGGAACCTGGGCCAGCGTGGAAGGAAATGCCACTGGCGGCTTTCAACCCGACCATATAGTTACTTACAACGGCTATCCGCAAACGATCGAAACGTCGATCCTCTCCTGGGAAGACATGCCCCTCGTCAACAACCCCGGTAAAGGAACGGTGGTGGTGGTGAGCAACAATTTTTTTATACCGCAACTGAACCGCTCCCGGCGCATCTGGGTCTACCTGCCCCCGGACTATGCTACCACGACAAAAAAATACCCGGTCTTGTATATGCAGGACGGGCAAAACCTCTTCGATGCCCCATCCAGCACATCCGGCGAATGGGAAGTGGACGAGGCCATGGACGAACTTTTTGCCGAAGGCGATTATGGCTGCATCGTGGTCGGAATTGATAACGGCGGCGTATACCGCACCGACGAGTACTCGCCGTGGGCCAGCCCGGCGTTCGGCGGCGGCGGCCAAGGCGGCTCGTACATGAGTTTTATCGTCAACACCCTCAAATCATACATTGATACCAACTTCCGCACTATGCCCGACCGGGAACATACGGCACTCATGGGCAGTAGTATGGGCGGACTTATTTCCATGTACGGCCTGATCGAATACCAGCACGTTTTTTCCAAAGCGGGTATTTTTTCGCCTTTGTTCTGGTTTGCCGGTAACCATTCCGCCAACCACATTCTCGGAATGGGCAAGCGTAACAATGTGCGCACCTATTTCCTTTGTGGCGGCCAAGAGCCTGCCTATATCGGACAGGACATCCAGAAAGTGACAAATACCATGCTTCAGGCAGGCTTTACCCCTTCAGAAATGAACGTACGCACCTTTGCCGACGGCCAGCACTCCGAATGGTTCTGGCGCCGGGAGTTTGCCGAAGCCTATCGCTGGCTTTTTGAAGGCGCCGTCACGTCCACCGACGAGGAAACCACAGACAACAGCCCGGCCATCGAAGTGTACCCCAACCCGGCTACCGATTGGGTTCGGATCGCGGGGATGGACGATGCCGAAAACATCAACGTGCAAATCATCGGCCTCGACGGCTCCCTGCAACGCGACGTGCAGGTGCAACCGGGAGAAGCCGTGCCCGTGTCGGACCTTTCTACTGGTTTTTATATCGTGCGCGCCCGGGCCGAGGGCCAGCCATGGCGCACCGCCAAAATGATTCGCCGGTAACACATTCGGCAGATCATGTACAAGGCCTCCGAGTCGCTATTCGACTCGGAGGCCTTGTATTTTTTCGTTCCTACGGAAAATTTCCGCCAAAGCGCTGTCCAGCTCCGGGTACTGAAAAACAAACCCGGCCTGCACGATTTTCTCTGCCGAAACCCGGTTGCTGAACAAAACGGCATCGGCCATTTCGCCCAGCGCCAGTCGTAGGGCAAACTCCGGGGCCGGCACAAACAATGCGGGCTGGCCCATCGCCTTGGCAGCGGCTTGCACCAAATCCTTGTTCCGCACGGGCTGTGGTGCCACCG
>JBJXEZ010000326.1:0-4816 GCA_046153695.1 Saprospiraceae bacterium | reverse complement strand
CTACCAACTGAGCTACGGGATCAAACACGTTTTTTCAAAAACGGCTGCAAAGGTAAACGTACCGATTCCAAAAAACCAACCTTGACACTAATTTTCTCTGCATAAGTGCATGGGAAAAAATGCCGGGCCAGATATTGGTCGTTTCGTATCATTGCGCAGCGTCCGAAAGATGCCGTTTATTGTTCATCGTTCACCGTTGCGAAAAAATGTCCAACCTGATCTACGGCCACCACCCGGTGGTGGAAGCCATCAACGCCGGCAAGCCGGTAGAAAAAGTTTTGTTCCAGCAAGGCCTGCGAGGGGAATTAGAAAAAGAAATTCGCCACCTGACCAAAGAGCACGACATTCCCATGCAGGTAGTGCCCAAGGAAAAACTGAACAGGTTAGTGGCCGGACCGCATCAGGGTGTGGTCGCCTGGCTGGCTTTGGTGGAGTTTCACCACCTCGAAACCGTGCTGCCTGCTATCATTGAACGCGGTGAAACACCCCTGTTACTCCTGTTAGACAGCATCACCGACGTGCGCAACTTCGGTGCCATCTGCCGCTCGGCGGAGTGTGCGGGCGTACACGCGGTAGTGGTACCACAGTCCGGCTCCGCACCTGCCAGCGAAGACGCGATGAAAGCCTCTGCCGGTGCTCTTGCCCGAATCCGGCTTTGCCGCGTGCGGAGCATGTATTCCACCGTGGAGTGGCTGCAGCAAAACGATGTTCAGGTGGTGGCCACCGCGCTCACCGATAAATCAACCCCCTTGTACGGCGCGGATTTTTCCGGCCCCACAGCGCTCTTGCTCGGGCCGGAAGGGGAAGGACTGGCACCCAAATTGCTTCGCATGTCTGATATTGTGGCCCGCATCCCGCAAGCCACGGATTTTGACTCGTACAACGTCAGTGTGGCAGCTGGCATAGCATTATACGAGGTGTTGCGGCAGCGCGGGGTGTGATCAATGAGTCGTTTTGCCCCCATATATTCGGCAAAATGTATATTTTAATGCCTTTTTAATAAGAAAGCAAACACCATGGCAAAACAACTACTTTTTCTCATTGGGCTTGTCTGTATCGGATTAGCCAACGAGGCCAGCGCCCAGCAAAGCGTAGCTAGGCAATGGAACGAAGCGCTATTGAACAATATCCGTGGCGACCTTGCCCGTCCGCCTGTTCAGGCGCGTAACCTGTTTCACACCTCGATCGCCCTGTACGATGCCTGGGCCGCGTACGACAGCGTCGCGCAACCCTACCTGCTGGGAAAAACCGTAGGCAATTATACCTGCCCATTCAACGGGGTGCCTGTACCCGCCAACGTACAGGCTGCCCGCGAGGAAGCCATGAGCTATGCCGCTTATCGGATACTCATCGCCAGGTTTTCTAACTCACCCAAGGCTTTCGAGGCCATCAACCGGCTACGTGACCTGATGACCGCGCTTGGCTACGACTACACCTATTCGTCTACCAACTATCAAAATGGCGTGCCAGCTGCGCTGGGCAATTACATCGGCCAGTGCATCCTGCTGATGGGCCAATCGGACGGTGCCGGTGAACTTTACAACTACGGTAACCTGTACTACCAGCCGGTCAACCCCGCTGTGGCAGTCAACCTCGCCGGGCTGTCCAATTTGTTCAATCCCAACCGATGGCAACCGCTCACCATCCCCGGTGCTGTTGACCAAAACGGAAACCCGGTCAATGCCACACAAGTTTTTATCGGTCCGGAATGGGGCAACGTACAGCCATTTTCCATGACAGCCAACGACCGCAAGGTGTACCAGCGCGGGGGAAACAACTACATCGTGTACCACGACCCCGGCCCCATGCCGCACCTCGACGTGATAGCGGGCGACAGCACTACCGACGAGTATGTCTGGAATTTCTCCGTGACCTGTGCATGGGCCGCACACCTGACACCCGACGATGGGGTCATGTGGGATATATCACCTGCTTCTATCGGCAACGTTCAGTCTTACCCAAAAACGCTGGCCGAATACCACGATTTTTACGACTTAGAAAACGGCGGCGACACGGGCTTAGGCCGCGATACCAACCCGCACACTGGCCAGCCATACCAGCCACAAATAGTACCTCGAGGCGACTATACCCGTGTACTCTCCCAGTTTTGGGCCGACGGCCCCAATTCCGAAACCCCGCCGGGCCACTGGTTCACCATTCTGAACCACGTTAGTGACGACCCCGTTTTTGTAAAACGCTACAACGGCAAAGGCCACGTACTCAACGACCTGGAATGGGATGTCAAGTCCTATTTTACCTTGGGTGGTGCCGTACACGATGCAGCCATCGCAGCTTGGGGAATAAAAGGCTGGTACGACGGCATTCGCCCTATCACCGCCATTCGATATATGGCCAAATTAGGTCAAAGTACCAGCCCTGCGCTTCCGCGCTATCATCCCGCCGGCATCAAACTGGTACCGGGATTTATCGAGCAGATTGCAGCAGGTGACCCCTTAGCCGGAGCCAATAACGTGAACGTTGGAAAAATAAAAGTGAAAGCCTGGCGCGGTTTCGACTTTATCGCCAATCCCGCAACGGACTATGCCGGCGTGAGCTGGATTTTGTCTGACAAATGGACACCTTACCAGCGCAAAGGCTTCGTGACACCGCCATTTGCCGGCTACATTTCTGGTCACTCCACGTATTCCCGTACAGCAGCAGAAACACTTACCCGGCTTACGGGCGACCCCTACTTTCCCGGGGGTATGGGCACGTTTCATGTGGGGGCCAATAGCGGCTACCTCGTGATCGAGCAGGGACCAAGTGTGGACGTAACCTTGCAATGGGCTACCTACCGCGACGCTTCCGACCAGTGCAGCCTCTCCCGAATTTGGGGCAGCATTCACCCGCCATTCGATGACATCCCCGGGCGCGTGATCGGTGACCGTATAGGCAACAATGCCTTTGCCTTGGCCAGAACGTATTTTTACAAAGACGAAGACAACGACGGCGCGTACAGCTACGAAGACTGCGACGACCACAACCCCAATATCCACCCCGGTGCCACCGAAGTATGCGATGGCCTCGACAACGATTGTAACGGTCTCACGGACGAACAGCCCGTGTACACGTACTTCCGCGATGCCGATAGCGACGGTTTTGGCGACCTGGCCGTTTCGTTGGACACTTGCACCGCCCTGCCGCCGACCGGCTACGTCACCAACAGCCTCGACTGTGACGACGCGGCTTCGGCCATAAACCCCAACGCCCCCGAAGCCTGCGACGGTGTTGACAACAACTGCAACGGAATGGTGGACGACCTGCCGTTTTTCACCTATTTCCGCGACGGTGACGGCGACGGTTTTGGCGACCTGGCGGCCACGCTGGATACCTGCCTGACCCCTGCGCCCACCGGTTTTGTGGCCAATAGCCTGGACTGCGACGACACGGCTGCGGCCATAAACCCCAATACACCCGAATCCTGCGACGGTGTTGACAACAACTGCAACGGAATGGTGGATGACCTGCCGTTTTTCACCTATTTCCGCGACGGTGACGGCGACGGTTTTGGCGACCTGGCGGCCACGTTGGATACCTGCCTGACCCCTGCGCCCGCCGGTTTTGTGGCCAATAGTCTGGACTGCGACGACAACAACCCGGCGATCAACCCCAACGCGCTGGAAATCGTGGATGGGATTGACAACAACTGCAATGGAATAATTGACGGGGATGTAAGCACCTCGGAGGTGTTCTCCAAAACCAGCCTGTACCCGAACCCAACGGCCGGGCATTTGACGATCCAGCACCTGGCAGGTGAGGCGCTTGAAGTGGAAATCGCCGACCTGGCCGGAAAAATCGTGCTGCGCCAGCATGTCGATTTTTACACCGATCGGATCGTGCTGGATATTTCGACTGTACAACCGGGCATGTACCTGCTTGCGCTTCGGCACGAGCGTAGCGGACAGGCTATGCAGGTGAAGGTGGTGAAGGTAGGGCACTAGTGCTGCGTCCGGCAGTTGGCGTATGTACAAAGGCTCACATACGCAGCCAATTGCCCAGATACTCGCCGCCTTCCATGTTAAGCCAAAGGGTGTAAAAACCGGAAGGCAAGTGGCCCAGCCACAAGACGTTGTCCGCTCTGACCGCAATTTTTTTGTTGACAACTTCCCGGCCCTGCGCGTCGAAAACCCGTACCACGCCTATTGTCACATCGTCCAGCGGAAGCCGAAAGTGGAGTTCCCCGTCGGGTGAGGGGTTGGGCCACAAGACCAACGGCGACGCGCCGGGCGGTGTATACGTGCCTACTGACTTGCACGAATCTTGCTGCTCGTAGGCCCCGAGGTCCACTTGGCCGTAGCGGATGCGCGGGAGGCCGTCCAAGTCGTCCTGCAGGCCGAAAGCCAGCGGGATGTCGTTGTTTCCCTTGTTCACCGCCGGGGAGCAGGGCAGCAGCCGGAGATCGCCAGCGAGCGAGTCCTGAAAACCCGGTGCTATGCCGCGAAGGATGCCGCTTTGAAAGGCCTGTGCCGCGCCCGGCACGCTCGTGCTGTCTGTCAGGTTGAGCAGGGTGTTGTTGATGTGGTAGCCGTCCATGTTGCTTACCGCTGGCTTGTTGTTGTAGAACATCTTGCGCAGGTCGGTGCCCGGCTCCCAAACGATGCAGTTGTCTATGAAAAAATCGTTGAAATACTGGCTGGAGTCGTTGAAAAGCGTGTCCCAGGTTTTTATAAAAATGTACTCGTTGTTGTCGAAAAAGGTGCAGTTGGCGATGCGGGTGGTGCTTTGGTTTCGAGCACCAGAGGTGCCTGCGACTCCACCGCCATTGTCAAAAAAAACACAGTTGGTTACTTCGGTTTCTACTTTATTGAAATCACCT
>JBJXEZ010000321.1:0-36687 GCA_046153695.1 Saprospiraceae bacterium | reverse complement strand
TGAATAAACCTCAGGCTCCATTTTTCGCAAACCACTTTCCGCCGGTTATACTCCAACTATTTTTACAAAACAGGCAAGCGTTTTATGCAATTTTAAAATTCGATTTCAATTTTGCATAAAATCGCTGCCAACTCAGGGCATAACCGCTTGACGGCAAGTGTTATTGGACAACTGCCGGTGCTGGCGCTGTCAGGCCCGCGTAAGCCCGGAAAACCAACTTTATTGCTTTTGAAAACAGCCCCATGCTTCAACGCTGCCAACCACATGAGTTGGAAAGTGCTGAAAACCCTGTGACGGGTTCCTTACAATTTCCCGTACTTTTCCCCGCAAAAATCACCTTCGCATGCTCCGTTTGTCTTTTCGATTCCTGCTCCTGCTCCTGGTTTTGGCCTCACAAATCGCTAACAGTCAACAGCCATCACCCAACAACCAATACTACCTCCCGGCTATTCAGTACGATCCAGCCATACCTACGCCCGCACAGTATCTCGGCTACGAAGTGGGGACCTGGCACGTGTCGCACGACCAGTTGGCAGGCTACCTGCGCGAACTTGACCGAGCCAGCGACCGCATGACCCTGCGCGAGTACGGCCGCAGCCACGAACACCGGCCCATGCTTTGCCTCACCGTCACGGCACCGGAAAATCACGCCCGACTTGACGACATCCGCCAGCAGCGCCGCCGCCTCGCCGACCCATCCGTAAGCGCCAGCCTCGACCCGGCAGCATACCCGGCTGTGGCCTACTTTGGTTACTCCATACACGGTAACGAGGCCAGCGGCAGCAACGCCGCCCTGCTCGTGGCCTACTACCTCGCTGCCGCGAAAACGCCCGAAGTGGAGCGTTTTTTGAAAAATACCGTCGTCCTGCTCGACCCTTGTTTCAACCCCGATGGCCTGCAACGCTTTTCCGCCTGGGTGAACAGCCGCCGCAGCCAGTCGATCATGCCTGATCCCGCCCACGACGAATTTAACGAACCCTGGCCAAGTGGCCGTACCAACCACTACTGGTTTGACCTGAACCGCGACTGGCTGGTGACCCAGCAGCCCGAATCGGTCGGGCGTGTGGAAATTTTTCAGGACTGGCTGCCCAATGTCCTCACCGACCACCACGAGATGGGTACCGACGCCACGTTTTTTTTCCAACCCGGCGTGCCCTCGCGCGTACACCCGATCACGCCCGCCCGCAACCAGGAACTGACTGCCCGCATCGGCGAGTACCACGCCCGATTGTTGTCGGAAAAAAAGGTGCTGTTCTATTCCGGCGAGAACTACGACGATTTTTACTACGGAAAAGGCTCCACTTACCCCGACGGCAATGGTTGCATCGGTATCTTGTTCGAACAAGGGAGCAGCCGCGGCAGCGCACAGGAGACCGACAACGGGCTGCTCACGTTCCCGTACTCGATTCGAAATCAGGTGCTCACCTCGCTGTCCACTATGCAGGCGATCACCGACCTGCGCGGCGACCTGAACGCTTACCTGCGTGATTTTTTCAAAACGGCCCTTGACGAGGCCCGGAAAGACGAGGCTCGCGCCTACTTGTTCGGCGACACCCTGCACGGGCGGCCAGTGCGCGAGTTGGTGCAAATCCTGCTACGACACCGAATCCAGGTGCATCCGCTGGCGGAGGATGTACGCCTCGGAGAGCAGTTTTTTCAAAAAAACCACGCCTGGGCTGTGCCCGCAGATCAGCCGAATTATCGCTTGGTAAAAGCCATCTTCGAGCGGCGTACGCAGTTTCCCGACAGTATTTTTTACGACATCTCGGCCTGGACTTTGCCCGATGCCTTCGGGCTGGACTGGGCCGTGGCCGACCGCCGGGCGTATCAGCCGCGCTGGCTGGGCCAGGCGCTGACTAATCTCCCGATTCCGACCGCCGCACCTGTACCGGCGCCTCGCCCCGACACCTATGCATTTGCCGTGGAAAGTACCGGATACGACCTGCCACGCCTGCTCGCGGCACTGCACCGGGCTGAAGTGCGGGTGCAAGTGGCCACCAAACCTTTCCGAGCCGAGGGGCATAATTTTGCCACAGGCAGCCTGCTTATTCCGCTGGAGCGGCAGGCGCTCGACGCGGCGGCTATCCATGTTTGTATGGTGCAGAGTGGTGTACGGGACGTGCGGGTACACCTGCTGACGAACGGCCTTACACCCGATGGCCCCGACCTCGGCAGCAACAATTTCACCACCCTGCGGGCACCCAAAGTGGTGGTGGTGACGGGCCGCAGTGCAGGCACCGCAGAAACCGGTGAGGCATGGCACCTGCTCGACACGCGCTACGGCCTTGCGCCGCTGCTGCTGGATGCCGAACGGGCGGCCACCCTTGACTTGGCCAAATACAACGTGCTGGTATTGGCCAACGGCAATTTCAGCCGCCTGTCGGCCGACAAAGTTCGGCAGTTCGTGACGGGTGGCGGTACGGTGGTGGCCTCGGGTGCTGCCTTGCGTTGGCTGAGCGGAGCCAATTTGGTGAGCCTGGAATTTCGCAATGCTACTGCAGCGCCTGCCGCCGGGCGGCGACCCTATGGCAATATGGACGAAGATCGCCGGGCATTGAGCCTGCCCGGGGCCATTTTCGAGACTGAACTGGACCTGACGCACCCGTTGTGCTACGGCTACGAGCGCTCCCGCTTGCCGATGTTTATCGGCGATACGGTGTTTGTGGAAGTGGCCAACAACCCGTATGCCACACCGGCTGTGTTCGCGGCAGATCCGCTGCTGGCGGGTTACCTGCACGAGCGGCACTACAAGCCAGCCTCCGGTGCAGCGGCGGTGGTGGTGAGCGGCGTGGGCAGCGGGCGGGTGATCTGTTTTGCGGGTGCGCCCAACTTTCGGGGCTTTTGGTATGGCACCAATCGGCTGTTCGCCAACGCAGTGTTCTTTGGAAACGTGGTGGGCAGCGGGGCTGTGGAGCGGAAGTGAACAAACAACCTCTTACATCCGAATCTCCACTGGGATACCCAAAAATGTGCTGTAGCCCTGTGCGGCGGTTTCCAGGGCAGGGCGCGGTGGCATGGCTGCTGTTTCAAAAAATGAAGGCTCCAGTACTACCTTGTTTTTTTGAACGGTACGTTTCCAAAGGCCGACAACTTTCCCGTCCACGACGATGATGGGCCGGAATATCCCGTTGCTCGTGATGACCTCCGGTTGCCAGCGTGGCTCAAAAACAGCGCTGCGGTCTTTGTAACTCACGGTGTACTCGTCGAATGCCGGCAGGAAAAACACGCTGCTGCCGCCAGTATCACGAGCGGTATCCTCGCCGAGCCAATAGGTTTTCCCTTCCCATTCGAAGGACTGGAGGTTCTTTTTGATGCTCTCCAAACCCGCTCGTGCATCGGGCATAGGCAGGCCCGACCACCAGTGGAAATCGGCCAGCATGGCGGGTGCATGGCTGCTGAAAAAGCGCGAGGCCAACGTCGAGAGGGCTTCTTCGCGGCTTAGCATAGCGCCTTGGGGCACTTTTTCGTCCAGCAGGGTGTAGGTTTGTTCTTTGTCGCGGGCCACACCGTTGCAAACGATCGCATCTGTTTCTGCATTCATCATAAAATGTACTGCGCGGCTAGAGTTGGTTGCCACGCCACCTCGTTCCAGAGCCTGCATCACCTCTTCTCGGGTTAAGTGCTTTCCGCCTTCCAATGCTTTCACGATCAGGTCGTTCGCTTTGGTACAAATGGCTGAGTCGAGGCCGAGGTCGCGGGCGCGGGCGGCGGCTGCGGCCCTGATATGTTTGCCTGTGAGCGCCAGCATCCAGCGCACGTCGTGTCCGGGCACGATGTGCCAGGTTGGGCGCAGTACGTGGGTGCGCACGAGCGCACCGGTATCCAGAGCGGCTTCAATGGTCGCGCCGGTGGCAGTGGGCAGCCGCGCTCCGATGGCCCACTTAGCCATCGGATAGTCCTGCGCCTGCACTGCGCCCAAATGAGCCACCACGGCTTGTGGAGTAGGCAGGTCGTTTACCGTTATTTTGTGGTTTTGGAGGCGGAGAGCAGGTATGGAGGGCATGGTAGGCGGCGGATTTTTAAAGAACCCAACGAGTATCTTTGAAATGCATCGGGTCTTCATCTCAGTGGTCCTTAAACAACACTGTGAAGAAGACCCGATGTAGTTCAGGAAGCCACAAATTACGGCACTTTTGACAAAAGCCTCCGGCAGGGATTGTTAGGGTTCTCCACCTACTCCGCCCGGAGTACAAAATTGGAACACATAATACATAATACCGTCATGGTAGGTATAAAACTGATCACCGGCTACAAACTCCGTTGAACGAATCCACGCGCCAGAATAAACGTAGGGTGGCGGCGGGTAGTAAATGATTTTAATATCGTTCAGGATATTCATATTGGTTTGCATTTGAGCTGGAGAAAGGCAGTTCAGGCCGTTTCCACCGTCACCCATTGGCCACAGGAGGTTGCCCAGTGGGCTGTCGTTGTAGCCAAAGGGTTCGCCAATAGTGAGCAACCAATACGTAACCGTCTGCCCGTTACAAACTGGCCAACAGTTTGACTGGTTCATGATCTCCATCTCCCTGTCCGCCGCGTCTTTCGGTTGTTGGGTACCATCGCATTTCCCCAAATCACCACCCGGACGCCAATAATCATGCGGTTGTACGCCGCATTCGATTTGCGGTGGGTCTCCTTCCTCATTGCCCGCCGTAAGCACCGTGACGGCAAGCACGGTGTTTTCTTCCCCGTTCTCCTTCACCGTAACATCCGTTAAGAACAAAATCCTGCCCGGTTGCTGGCTAAGATCGTTTTGAATAGCAGCATACAGTTGGTTGTAAGCGTTTTGTACACCCGCACCACTCAGCACTCCGGATGAGACCTTGTCAACCGTGAAGGCAAACTCTTTTTTGTCAAAATCGGACAAGGTATTTTTCTGGACCCGGAAGTCGTAGTGTGCGGTGCCCTCGAGTAAAGCCAGGGCATCTTCCACGGGCATGTCGGAAAAATGCTGCTGGTCAGCAGCCGAATTTTCGCGGATGAATTTGGCCTGTGCAGAAAACGTTTTCAGTAAATCCACAAAGCGCTCGGGATGCTGAAAAGCCAATTCGGTAAAAGACAAGCGCGATGCGTCTTGTGCTGCGGACTGGGGTTCAGCGTTGTCGCGCATACAAGCGCTGAACATGCTGATTAGTAAAAATAGTACCAGCCAAAGTACGCCAGACTGGTTGATTGCATTCCTGTGAAGAGTATTCATGGATAACGCTATTTTAAAAAGTGAAGAAAAAACGGGAGTGTTCGCATGCCTTAAGGAACGGTTCTGGAATGACGACGTCCAGGTTTTTGAACACTCCCCAGAAATGCAACACGCTTACCAGTGGCTGATTTTAGTCACCAGAATATCTTTTCCGGCCCCGATGCGCACCACGAACAGGCCTTGGGGAAGGTTTGCTAACGGTAGTTGAATTTGCGCAGCAGCATCAACCTGATGCAATACTAATTTTCCGCTCATGTCAAATATCTGAATGTCCTTGCTACGGGTTACCTGGGCTTGATCTTCGATGCTCAGGTAGCTGTTGAGGTTGCGCAACGTGATGTCTCCAGAAAGGGAAGTGCTGGCCTGGTTGCGAGGTTCCGAACCCTGGAGGCCCGGGCAATGCGTTTCATGGTCAATAACTACGTTCCAGACCACACTAATTCCAAACGGATCCTGAACGCCACAATGGTTGTAAGCCGATATGTAGACTCTGGATTGACGATAACCCTCCACCAGGCTTTTCAGGCAAATGGTAGTACCGGATGTGGTAACCTGCAGGTTTGGGTCATTCGTACCTACAAAATAACCGCCTACACACGGTGCTGTAAACGTGAAGCATTCTTCATCCGGTGTACAAATGTATGCCATCGATTCTGGTAGAGCAGGCGGCTGGGCCGTGCAATTGGACGGCGAAAGGCAAGTGGCAGTAGCAATTCTGGCATTTATTTGCGCGATAGAATTGGCGTGCCAGATTTCCGAACAAGCCAATACCGGGCGCATAATATCGTTGCCCGATTGCGGCGTGTGCGATGCATTGAAACTGTGGCCCATCTCATGCGAGACCGTTGTGCGCAATTGGCAGGCGCTATAAGGTTGATTATTGATTGATGTTTCCGAAAAGACACCGTAACGGTGGTCGGTGCATACTTGATTGGTATAGGCGGCACCGGCGACATGTTGATTTAAAGAATTGGTCATCTTACGTGGCGAGCGCCAGTGGCCCAGATCGTAAATAACACCTGCACCAAACCCGCCAGCGTTGGCCCAGTCCCGGAAAAAAGCAATTAACGTCTCAACGCTATTAGTGGCCGGAAATGGGTCGTTTTCAGCAGATGTAGGCGCATATTGCGTTACAATTTTAAACAAAATGACTCGGGCAAACTCGTCATCCCAATTTGCTTGAGCATTATTCATGACCCCGATATTGTGGATAAACGCAGCAGACGCAGTCCCATACTTCTGCACCATTTGATAATCATTGGCAATGGCAATTTCCAGCTCCAGTGGTTTGCAATTCGGCGGCCCGGTGGGTTGGGTATCCTCCGGCACGTCTTCCATTTTGTTTTTTATCTCGATAGGGGAGCACACAAGCCCTTCGGAATAGCGAACGTCGTCGCCGTTGTACACGACAAACCGGTCAGCGGCTTCACCCCGCACGAAATAACGCAGGGGTTCGATAAAAAACCGTTGTCCGTTTTTTTCGAAAAACCCGTAAATGAAGTCTTGTGCCACGGTGATCGCCACCTGATCGGCTTTTTGGCCGTCGGCAAAACCGAGGTAGGTAAATACCGCTGGCTGCTCGGCTACGCGTGTTTTCGCAAGTCCCGTTTGTACGGAAGTGAAGTAACGATCAGAAATCACCTGGTTGGGTTTGAGCGCTGTTTCGATTGCCGGAAATCCTTCCAATTTGATCTGCATGTTGAACGCTCCGGGTGCCTGCGAAGCAACGTTCAACAGCGCATCAGCATCCAATTGGAAAACGGCATACTCGGCAAATTGCCCTTGCAGGGCAGTGCTCCGATAACCAGGAATACGTTGGCCTCCCAGTTGATACTGTTGGGAATATGCGCTTGAAACCAGCGCAATAGCTGCTAAAAAGAAGATTATTTTTTTCATTGTGAACGATTTAAGTTTGAACCCAAAAAAGTTGTAGTGTGATAGCGGTAAAGCCCATGGCGCCCACGGGTTTTGGATACGGAGTAGTTCAATTATTTTTTTCGAAAAAAACAGCGCCAGGCCTGGCTGAACTGCTGGTACAAATATGGGCGCATCACCCAAGGCAAAACAATAACATATTCAGGCTGCCTTACCACCTGTATGTCAAAGCCCTTGCAGGCCATAGGGTACCTGCAAGGGCTATTTTTTATGAAATGGAAGGAAAATGCCGTTCTAAACCGACAAAAGGCTGGTTAAAAAGTGTAACGTTTTTGAGGGGGTATTCCCGGAAGGGAGGGAAAAATGAACTGCAACCCCGTTCTGCGGCGAATACGGCGACAATTTTGTCATGCGTCTTTTGCCCCTACTCCAACTCAAACCGCACCGGCAAGTAAAACCGCACCCGCACGGGGTGGCCGTTTGATTCTCCGGGCACCCATTTGGGCATGCTGCTCACTACGCGGATCACTTCTTTTCCGCAGCCGCCACCGGGGTCTTTCAGCACAGTGATGTCGCTGGCCGAGCCGTCGGTGTTGACCACAAACGAAACCACGACCGGGCCGGTTATGCCCGATTCCCGCGCTGCTGCCGGGTACTTGATGTGTTTGGCGATGTACTCCAGCAGTTCTTTTTCGCCTCCGGGGAAGTAAGGCGGCCTGTGTACGCCACCCATGTCGTACACGGTATCGTCGTCGCTTCCACCTGAGCCGGTTCCGTCGCCCGTGCCTGTCGGGATCAAATTGGTCAGATCAGGAGGGCCGTCGGTGGTGCCGTCTTGGTTTTTTGCACCGACTTCGGCACTGGTTTTTGCGAGGTCTTCCTGGGTAGGAATGTCGGCTTCTTCGGGCACGTTATTATCCGGGGCAACAATGGGAGGTAGGAACGCTATCGACCTTCTGGCTGGCGCTGCGGGTTTTGAAAATAAGGGCTTAGGCAGGGGTTTAGATTCAAAGGTGGGTTTGCGATCAAAAGTGATGATCGTCCCTTCTGTATCATCAGGTTGTGCATCCTTACTTGCGGCCAGCAAGTGTACTGCTGCAAAGAAAGCAACGATGAGGAAAAACCCGCCCCCGAGGGCGCGGGCCAGGGCATCCGGGTAGGTTCGGCGGAGCTGATAGGCACCGTAGGCGCGGTTGCGGTTGGCGAAAACGATGTCGAGCAAATCGGCCCGAGCAGCTGGCGTTTGGTGTGTCATGGCGTGCATATTTTTGAATGATCGTTGTGGAGAAGATGAGGCCACAAGTGGTTTTGGTGTATGCACAACCAGATGATTTTCAGTTTTTTTTAAATAAAAAAAACGCCCAAAAAGCAAACCTGCGTTTTGCTTCGCAAGGTTGCTTTTTGAGCGTTGCCCCGGCGTGTAGCGCCGACAATATACGCTTGAAAAAAGCGAGTTACTCCAGGCGGAAACGCACCGGCAGGGTGAAACGAACTTTCACTGCGTTGCCGTTGGCCTCGCCAGGTATCCACTTTGGCATGGTCTGCACGACGCGGATGGCCTCTTTGCCGCAGCCGCCGCCAATGTCCTTGACAATGTTTACATCACGCACGCTGCCGTCTTTAGCGACCACAAACGTGAGCACCACCGAGCCTTGGATATTGTTTTCGCGGGCGAGCGGCGGGTACTTGATGTTCTGTGACAGGTACTTGATCAGTTCGCCGTCGCCGCCCGGGAAACTCGGCGGTTTCTGGATGTCGAACATCTCATAGGTTTTTTCTTCCTGCTTGGGCGCTTCCACCACAGCCAGTTCGGAGGGATTTTCGTCAATGGTGGGCGGGGCTTCGTCATTGCCCTCTTTGTTTTCGGAACCGACATCTGCCTTGGTTTCGATCACTTCCTCCACGGTCATAATCTCCTCTTCCACTACCTCTTCGTCTTTTTTCACGATCGGCGGCACGAATTGCACCGTGGTGCGCGTGGGTGGCGGCGGCGTGGGCGGCGGCGGTGGGGGTGGTGGTGGTGGGTTGTTCGGGTCAATGTCCGGTGGCGGGCCGAGCTCGGCCGTCACTTCTATCGGCGCATCTTCCAGCACACCCGAAATTTTGGACAGGATGAACGGGAACGAAAAGAAGAAAATGATGAGCGCAACGCCCACACCTAATGCACGCCCCACATACTGCGGGTAGGAACGCCGCAACTGGTACGCGCCGTAGGCCTTGTTCCGGTCGGCAAAGATGATGTCCAGCATGTCCCGGTACGCAGCGGCTCCTTTTGCTTCAGCCATAATATCAGTTTTTAATTATTTGTAACGTTGAATTCGGCAATCTCGGAAACTACTTGGTAGTTGCTTGGACTTGTTCGTCTACGGAAAAATTCAGCCCGGCAGCCGGGTTTTTGATAAAGTCCATTTCTTGGTCGGAGATGTCAAGCAACACATAAAGCGCCACATTGGTGATCTTCATCTCGTCGAAAGCATCCACGAGGTTTTTATACCGCGAGTCCTTGGTAGGTTTGATGATTACGTTGAGTTTGGACACCTTCTTTTTTTGGCCCGGGTTTTTCGGGTCGTCCTTTTCGACATCGCCGTGTTGTGTTTTTACCCGATCCTTTTTGTCCAGTATCACCTTGCGCAAGCCTTCCGCCGAGTAGTCGGTCGAGTCCAATTTGGCATCGGTGATGCCTTCGTAGTAGTACACCTTATCGTCGGTGCCGAGCAAAAGCGTAAGCACTTGCGATTCGGGTGTTGGCTTTAAATCTTCAATCTCCAGGTCCTTTTCGGGCATGACCACGGGCATAATCTGAGGTTTGGCCAGTGTAGTGGTCAGCATGAAGAACGTAATGAGCAGGAAGGCCAAGTCCACCATGGGCGTGAGGTCAACGCGGGTTGACATCTTCTTGGAACGAACCTTTCCTCCGCCTTTTTTTCTGGCACCACTATCCGCGGTTTGTATTTCAGCCATGTTGGTATGCTGTTAATGGTGATGAAATATTGTTGAAACGAACGATTGGGCAATCAAAGCGCATCCGTTTTGTTCGGGTCAGCCTCCGTGTTGGTGATCAGGTTGAACTTGTTCACGTTGAAGTCCACCAGCGTATTGACGACCTTTTGTACCGCAGAGTAGGGGGTATCTTTGTCGGCCTTTACCACGATGACGTACTCTTCCCTGACCTTGCCTTGCTGTTTGAGGGCAAACTGCGCGCGCCGGGCATTGTGTACCCAGGGTCCGAGTTCGTTGCCAACGGAGTCGGCTGGTATACCGGGCACCTTGGCGTCGAGTCGTTCGTCGTTGGGCAAGGAAAGCCATTTTTTCAAGTCTTTGCAGGGCACGCCGAAGGTGCCGTAGATCGAGAACTTGTTTTTTTCCTCCTCCGTCAGGCGCATGCCATAATTGGCGTTCATGGTGTCAATCAGCAGGCGGCGCGTGTGGGAGCCAGCCATGTCGAGGAATACACGCCCGTCTTTGTCCACGAGAATCGTCAACGTACCTGCGTCAGGCAGTTTTGTTTCTGAAATGGACGACGGTGTATCCACGACCACAGGCTCCTGCGGTTTGGCCTTTGCCGTGAGCATGAAGAACGTGAGCAAGAGGAACGACACGTCGCACATGGCCGTCATGTCCACGGAGGGAGAATGTCGGCTCGGCTTATGTTTTGGCATAAAGCAAGTAATTTAGTTATGGTGGGCACAGGTTTCGGGCCGATTGGCCCGGTTTCCGGTGCTGGATTTAGTGATGTTTGGACGCAAAGGTTTGCGTCAGGCTATAGCCGGCCTCGTCAATACGATAGGTCATGCCATCAATCTTCGCGGTGAAGAAGTTGTAGAAAACGATGGCGATAGCAGACGTACCGATACCGAGGGCGGTATTGATAAGGGCCTCCGAGATACCCATGGCAAGTGCACTGGAATCCGGCGCACCGGCAGTGGACAGGGCCGCGAAGGCGCGAATCATCCCCAATACCGTACCGAACAGACCGATAAGTGTCGCGGTGGATGCCAGTGTGGCGAGGATGTTGAGGTTTTTCTCCAACATGGGCAGTTCGAGCGTAGTGGCTTCTTCTACTTCTTTTTGGATAGCCATCACTTTTTCGTCTTTTTCCATGCCGCTGACGTTTTCCATTTCACCGTACTTGGCGAGGCCAGCGCGAACAACGTTCGCTACGGAGCCTTTCTGACGATCGCAAGCCGCAATAGCAGAGGCCATGTCGCCGCGATCCAGTGCAGACTTAAGGCCTTTCACGAACTCATCAATTTTGCCAGTACCGTTGGCTTTGTTCAGCGTAATGGCACGTTCCAGAACAAAAACGATGGTTACGAAAAACATACCCAAAAGCACGGGTACGACCCAACCGCCTTTGTAAATAGTACCGAAGTAGTCACCGGGAAGGGGGTCTTTGGTAGGGTCGCCGTCCACAAAGTGAGATGGGTCGCCAAAAACGAATAAAAAGACCAAGGTCGAAAGAACGAAACAGGCCGGGATCGCAATGTACGTGAAGATCGAACCGGAGTTTTCGCCTTGTAGTTTGGCAGGAGTGTTCTTTGCTGCTGTCATGCTGCTTTTAAGTTTTGAATTAATGAATGGACTGGTCTGAAAAAGTCTCCTTGCAGAAAGCAGCAGCCATGCCTCGGATTTTTTTAGTTCGCCTACTGTTCCTTACCCGCTCGTCGCTTAAGATGCGGCGAATTGAAAAGATGGTGTACGGCAACGAAAAAAAAATGCCAGAGCAATAACAGATGCAGTTTTCCTAGGGAGGCGGCTTTTTTGCGGCGGTAAAAATAGTGTAAGCTGTACAATTTCCAACATGACCATTTTAAAATTCACAAAATGAACATAATGGACACTTTGGGCAACTGGCTCAACGGCAGCTGGCTTGCCGTATACGAACGAGTTTTTCCAACAATTTTTCCAACTGATCCAGTGGCAACATATTGGCTCCGTCGGATTTGGCCTCTGCGGGCCGGGGGTGGGTTTCGATGAACAGCCCGTCGGCACCAACGGCTACTCCGGCCCGGGCAATGGTCTCGATGAGCGCTGGCCGCCCCCCGGTGACACCGCTGCTTTGGTTGGGCTGCTGGAGGGAGTGCGTGCAGTCCAGTACCACCGGGCTTCCGAACGCCTGCATGACGGGTATGCCCCGGAAGTCCACGACGAGGTCTTGGTACCCGAACATAGCCCCGCGCTCGGTGAGCCATATGTTGGGGTTACCTTCCTCCAGCACTTTTTCGCGGGCGAACTGCATGGCTTCAGGGCTGACGAACTGGCCTTTTTTGATGTTCACCACCTTGCCTGTTTGGGCGGCAGCGGTCAGCAGGCTGCTTTGGCGGCAAAGGAAGGCGGGGATTTGCAGCACGTCCACGTATTCGGCGGCAAGGGCCGCCTCCGCATCGGTGTGAATGTCGGTAGTGACCGGCAGGTCGAGCACTTCGCCCACTGCCCGGAGGATGCCGAGCGCGCGCTCGTCGCCGATACCGGTGAACGAATCGCGTTTGCTGCGGTTGGCTTTTCGGTAACTGCCTTTAAAAATGTACGGAATAGCCAGCCTGTCGCAAATTTCGCGGACGCGCCCGGCGATATCGAACGCCATTTGCTCGCCTTCGATAGCACAGGGGCCGGCGATGAGGAAAAAATTGCCGGAATCGGCGTGCTTGAGGCGGGGCAGGCTTTCGTGGACTGTCATGGTCGGTGTGTTTTTTGGGTGGCAAAGGTAGGTATCGCAGCGGGCTTGCCCAAAAACGCCTTGTGACTGAAAAGTGCCAAAAAGCTCGCCATCATATTTAAAAATCAAACCACCTTTGGCCACCTTTTTTTACACAGAGCCTGCTTTAAGTTCTTTTGGCCTCCGAAAGAAGAATTCAAACAATCTTAAAACAAACACGAAAAAATGCCTGCTCGCACGTCCCTGCTCCTGCTGATTGCCCTGTTTTTTCAGGCCGTTTGCCTCTTTGCACAGCACCCCCCCGTCCAGCCCCGCTACGCGCTGGTGCGGGTACATTTCGCGCCCGACCACACGGTTCGAGACCTGGCTGCTCTCGGTATGGAATGCGACCATGGCAACTACCAGCCAGGGCGTTTTTTGGAGAACGTGTTTTCGGACGACGAACTCGCCCAAATTCGCGATGCCGGGTTCGAGTGCGAGGTGCTGGTAGACGATATGGCTGCCCATTACCTCGCCCACTGCGACGACCCTGTTCCTGCCGTGGAGGATCGTTCGCTTGTTTGCGACGGACTTTTTACCCCCAAAACCTGGAAAACGCCAGCCAATTATACCGCTGGCAGCATGGGCGGATACCCCACCTGGGACGAGTTACTGGCAGTGCTCGACGATATGAAGGTCAAGTTCCCTAACCTCATTTCGGTGAAAAAACCGGTCAGCATAAACGCAATCACTGCAGAAGGCCGAACGATTTACTGGCTTCGCATCTCCGACAACCCCGAACAGGATGAAGCCGAGCCTAAAGCGCTGTACACTGCTCTGCACCACGCAAGGGAGCCACAGGGCCTATCGCAAACATTGTTTTTTATGTGGTACCTGCTGGAAAACTACGCCTCCGACCCGGAAATAAAAGCGCTGGTGGACAACAGCGAGCTACTCTTTATACCGTGCCTGAATCCCGACGGGTATGTGTACAACCAGACTACCAACCCCTCGGGAGGCGGATTTTGGCGCAAAAACCGAAGCGGCGGGACCGGTGTTGACCTCAACCGGAATTACGGCCACGGCTGGGGTTTCGATAATAACGGTTCTTCGGCTGACCCCACTTCAACTACGTACCGGGGCCCTGCCGCGTTTTCGGAGCCGGAGACGCAGGCTGCGAAACAGTTTTGCGAAGACCACGATATCTCCGTCGCGCTCAACGCCCACTCCTCTGGCAACCTGCTCATCTACCCCTTCGGCTACAACAACCAGCCATCGCCTGACCACGCGCTATTTCAACACGTCAGCGCACTCATGGTGTCGGAAAATTCATTTAAAAACGGCCTGGCCATCGAAACAGTCGGCTATGCTGCCAACGGCACCTCCGATGACTGGATGTATGTAGCCACACCCGAAAAGGGGTTGATGGTGGCTATGACACCCGAAATTGGCCCATCGTTTTGGCCAAACCCTGGCCTGATAGACCGCCTGAACAAATCCATGATGTGGACCAACCTGACCGCTGCCCGCATCCTGCACCACTACGGTATTGCGAAGCCGGAGCCGGTATTGCCAACAGGCCTCAGCGGCGAGGTGGCTTATACGCTCACCCGCTACGGATTGTTAGACGGCAGCCTGACGGTGTCGCTCGCACCACTTTCGGCAAATATCGCCAGTGTTGGCAGTCCGCAGCTGTTCAGTTTGGCCCCTTTAGCCTCTGCCCCGGGAAAGATCGGGTTTACACTCGCGCCCGGTACACCTCCAGGCGCAGAGTTGCTTTTCCTTCTGAAAGTGACTAACGGCACGATAGCCCAATCCGACACCCTGCGCGGCACATATCGGGGGAGTATACCCGTTCCGGCTTTTGTCACGATCTTGGACGAACCTGTCGACGGCACCTCCAACTGGACAGCCGCCGGCGGATGGGCCACGAGCACCCAGGAATTCGTGTCCCCTCCGTTTTCGTTTACTGACACCCCTACCGGCAACTACCCGACCAACCGCGACGCACAACTCACTACTAAAGACCCCATCAACCTGGCCACCGCAACTGCCGCCCAACTGACTTTTTTCGCACGATGGAACATCGAAAAAGGCCATGACTACGCTGAGGTACTGGCCAGCGCCAACGGCACCACATTTGTCCCGCTGTGCGGGAAATATACCCGCCCCGGCACCGCCAACCAAGATCCCGGCCAACCCGTGTACGATGGCAAACAACTGATCTGGGTGGATGAGGAAATGGACCTCGGCGACTACCTCGGCGGCAACCTGTGGCTGCGCTTCCGTATGGTGAGCGACGGCTTACAGTCTGCCGACGGGTTTTACTTCGACGACCTGGAGGTCAAAATATCCACGCAGACCATATCTGCGCCAGAGCTGGATGCCGCCGACCTGAAACTGGAAGTCGCCCCCAACCCGGCTTCGGTCCGGGTAGCTGTCCGAATTACAGCCCCGGACAACCGAAAAGGCTCGGGTGCGGTACTTACGGTGTGTGATGCCTTGGGCAAAACAGTCGCCCGACGTGCTGTGTCGGCAGTCGGTTCGGAAGTTTTCCAAACGGAGGCTTGGCACTCGGGACTTTATATAGCCCGATTGGAAATGCCGAATGGGCAGGTACTGGTGCAGCGTTTTTTGGTGGCGCGGTAATACCTTTGCCGCATGGGCACAAAAGGGCGCAAAAAAATTCGAAAAAAAGGGCTTCCCCCCGGCACATTGGTTTACACCGGCCACCGCCCCGATGCGATGGCTTCGGTGCGAACGGTTTGGTTCAATGAAAACGGTTGCCACGAACAGGCACAGTACCTGCCCGATTGGCGCGAGCGAGCGGAGGGCATCGTTTGGGTGGATGTGTGCGGCTTGGGCGACACGGCGCTTGTTGACCGGGTAGGCAATGATTTTGGCCTGCACCACCTCGCTTTGGAAGACGTGCTGAACACCCAGCAACGACCAAAATTGGAGGAGTTTGACAACGCCCTGTTTTTTATCCTGCACCACTTACACTTGGATACCGAGACGAACGAACTGGGTAGCGAGCAGATCGCGGTGTTCATCGGCGAGCGGTTTGTAGTGTCGTTTCAGGAAGACCCCGATGACTCCTTCAAGAGCGTGCGAAAACGCGCCGAAGAGGGCTTGGGCCGACTGCGAAAAAAAGGTTCGGACTACCTTGGCTATACCCTGCTTGATACGGTGGTAGACAACTATTACCTCCTGCTTGACGATATTGAGGGTGCGTTGAACAAATTGGAATCGGGGCTTCATACCAACGGCTCTGCCCCAGACCAGAAGGCAGGCATCTTTGACCTGAAACTGGTTATCAATCAGTTACGCCGCCACCTTCTCCCCCTGCGCGATGCTACCACACGGTTGTATCGCACCGATAGCGATTTTGTGAGCGAAGCGACCCGATTCTACCTGCGCGATCTGGCTGACCACGTCACGCAAATATTAGACAGTGCGGACAACTACCGCGAACTGCTCGCTGGGGTCGAAGCGCTTTATCAGGCCGAAATCAGCAACCGGCTGAACAACGTGATGCGCCTGCTGACAATCATCAGTACGATCTTTATCCCGTTGTCGTTCATCGCCGGGGTGTACGGTATGAACTTCGACAACATGCCCGAACTGCATTGGGCCAATGGCTACTTTTACATACTGGGTGCGATGGCCGCGGCATCCTTTGCCATGCTGTTGTATTTCCGGCGAAAGAGGTGGCTTTGAGCCTTAAATTTCAGTCGCCGGGCTGCAAGCGGCAAATTTTGCTTCATGCTTCGTTCATCAAACGTACATACTTGATATAGTCCGTTTGCGGAGGGTCAGTGATGCCGAGGTTGCGGGCGATGGTCACGACCTGCCCCCGGTGGAACGTGGAATGCTGCATACAGTGCAGGATCATCTGGTGGCGCGGTCGGGCATCTTCGGTGCCGTTGAGCAGGCGGAATGGGCAGGTTTCTTGAAAAAACGCCTCAATCTGGTCGCGGATGTGCGCTTCAAAAGCTGCCGAGGTTTGCAGGATTCCCGCAAAAACGTCCTCCGTGGTGCCTGTAAAACCAATAGACACAAACTTGGTGGGGCTGATGCCCTGCAACCGTTCCAGCCAAACCTGCTCGGCACTCCAGATGTGCAGGAGCGTGTCCTTGATGGTCGGAAAACTGGACGGCACCTCGCGGGTCATCAAGTCAGCAGGCTTGGTGCGCAGCCAGTTTATATAGGCAGTGTTGGCCCACAGGTTGTAGGCAGCGTAGTCTTTGAGCAGGGCGTCAAGTGTCATTTGCGTTGTGGTTTTGTTTTTGAAAAAATGTGTGGCAAACGTATGCCATATTTCCACTGGCTCTCAGTCCAAAAACACTTCCGTCACGTCAACCTCCAAATTTGGAATGATAGGTGTGGTCGCGATGTCGTCCTCTACTTTGGGCTGCAAGCCGATGTAAATGCCCTGTTCGTTAAGTTTCCAAACCTGAATGGTGCGTTCGATAGGCGAAACAACTCAATATTCGAGCACGCCCGCCTCTTGGTAGAGCTCAAATTTGTCCTTCATTTCGGTACGGCTGTTTCCCGGAGAGAGGATTTCCACTATGAGGTCCGGGGCACCGATACAACCGCGGTCGTCTAATTTGGTCGGGTCACACACCACGCAAAGGTCGGGTTGGACGACCGTTGTCACGTCCTTGTTTTTTGCTTCGCTAAAACGAGTCAGGCGCACATCAAAAGGTGCGACGTACACTTTGTACGGGCTATTCCAAAGCAAATTGATGAAAGGTCTTGACAGTCTAACACTAATGTCTTGGTGCTTGCGCGACGGCGCAGCCATTTCGCGGACTTTTCCGCGCAGTAGCTCTAGCGCTCTTTAAACTGCCAGAGTAAATAGTCAGCGTAGGTATAGTTGCCATCGGGATCGAGTTGAACAAGGGACGTGATCATAAGCCGGAGCGTTGGTTGGTAGTCGGTTGGCAAAGGTAGAGGTAATTGCCAGTCCAAAGCGATGGCTCACCGCACCAATTTCAGCACCGCCTGCTTGCCGGAACCAGCGATGCGGACAAAGTACATCCCACTTGCCAATGTGCTAGTTTCATAGGATTGGCTGAAATACTGTCCTGACGATGAAATGCCCGAACGAACCTCCTTTTGTGCTGTGGTTGCCAACACCGGATTGCGTGGCCTCAATTCGCATCATGCCTCGGAAACAACTGAGGAGTATTGCATCAGGTGGTGTTTGGGTTGAGAGGTAAGTAAATTTACGAGGCGCAAAAAAGGCGGTATTCAGGTATGTTTTTGCGCGCATTTCGTTTCCTGGAAAAAAATATTTCTCCAAAAATCGCCTTGTTCTACCCGGTTTATTTCAACAAAACACAAATGTTCTGCTTGCAGTCAAACAATATTATTTTAGTCAACGTATTGTTTGTCAATTTTTTGAATAAAAGCCTCCCGCTTGGTATTGACCTAAAACGTGGAAATTGTTTTTCAACAAACGCATTTTTTTGTCCTTTGTGGCCGGGCAAGTGTCCCGCACTTTTGTACTGTCAATGAAAGACAACGGCGGCGAACGGAAAAGAAGCGGTAAACATTGACCAACAACTATGTGACTTTTCATGAGATTATACGGGAAACCGCCGCGGCGCAAACGAGCGCCGCGGTTTTTTTTTGCCCCTACCTTAAAGGCTGTTTGAATTCTTCTGTCGGACAACAAAAACTGCCTTTGGGCCTCCGTCAGAAGAATTCAAACAGCCTCTCAAGAACGGGAATAATTCGGTGACTCCTTCGTGATCGCCACATTGTGCGGGTGGCTCTCGGTCATGCCAGCGCTGGTAATCTGCACAAACTGGCCATTTTCTTGCAAATCTTGCACCGTAGGCGCACCACAGTACCCCATGCCGGCTCGCAGTCCACCGATGTACTGGGTCATCACTTCGGCCACGGTGCCTTTGTAGGGCACACGTCCTTCGATGCCTTCCGGCACTAATTTCTTGATATCGTCTTCCACATCCTGGAAATAGCGGTCTTTGGACCCCTGCCCCATGGCGCCAAGGCTGCCCATGCCGCGGTACGACTTGAACTTGCGCCCGTCGAAGATGATCGTTTCGCCGGGGGCTTCTTCTACTCCGGCAAACAAAGAGCCGGCCATGATGGCATTGGCTCCGGCAGCGAGGGCTTTTACGATGTCGCCGGTGTAGCGGATACCGCCGTCGCCGATGACGGGTACGCCGGAGCCTTTTATTGCCTGCGCAGCATTGTAAATGGCCGACAACTGGGCCACACCCACGCCAGCCACGATACGGGTGGTGCAGATACTGCCGGGGCCGACACCGACTTTCACGCCGTCGGCACCAGCGGCTACGAGCGCCTTGGCCCCTTCGCCGGTTGCTACATTGCCTCCTACCACCTGCAGATCCGGGTAAGCCGTTTTTAGACGTTTGATGGCATCGAGTACGCCACGGGAATGGCCGTGCGCGGTGTCCACAGTCACCACATCCACGCCCGCGCGCACAAGTGCGTCGACGCGCTCCTGCATATCGGTAGTAACGCCCACGGCAGCGCCCACGACGAGGCGGCCCAGTGCGTCTTTGCAGGCGTTGGGAAAGTTGACACCTTTCATAATGTCCTTGTAAGTGATGAGGCCCATTAAGTGGTACTCTTCGTCCACTACAGGCAGCTTTTCGATCTTGTGCCGTTGCAAAATTTGGCGCGCCTCTGCGAACATGGTGCCTACCGGTGCCGTGACGAGGTTTTTTTTGGTCATCAGGCTGCGCACCAGACGGGAATGGTCTTTTTCAAAACGCAGGTCGCGGTTGGTGAGGATACCGACGAGTTTGCCGCGTTTGTCGGTGATGGGAATTCCGCCGATACTGTATCGACGCATCAGGTCCAGTGCTTCGGACATGGGCGCGTCGGGGTGCAGGGTGACCGGGTCAATGATCATACCTGCTTCCGAACGCTTGACGAGGCGCACCTGGTCGGCCTGTTCGGCGATACTCATGTTTTTGTGGATGATGCCGATGCCCCCTTGTCGGGCAATAGCAATAGCCATGTTTTTGTCCGTAACGGTGTCCATCGCGGCAGACACGATTGGTACGTTTAAGCGGATGAAACGCGTGAAAAAGGAAGAAATATCCACCTCGCGGGGCAGTACCTCGCTGTACGCGGGCACGAGCAGGACATCGTCGAAGGTGAGCGATTGGCCGAGGAATTTCGGCAGAGCATTGCTTGTTTCCATGCGCAAAGGTCGTTTTATACCCTGGAAACTTGGTGCGACTGGCTGCGGAAAATTTTTGGGCAGTTCAATCGAAGAATTTGTGGTATTCCTCGCCGGACTTAAGGGTTTCTTTTGATGGGGTGTTCAGGTCAAGCGGTTTACCCTGGGGCTGCCTGGGCGGGGCGGAGCCAAGCGGGCTGTGTTTTTCCCATTTTTCGAGCAGGAGCAGGCCTTCTTCCTGGAATACACCGTTTTGTAAATCTATGGAATCGAGCAAGTTGCGGCTGGTATCCATAAAACGTTCCATGTCGCCCACTTTTTGGCTTACTTCCTCGGCCATAGCCTCCAGGGCCTGATCGAACAGGACACGCTGGTCGGGATTCCCGGTAAGAATGCTCTGGGCGGAACGGATGGCGTTGTGGCTGGCTTTGATGGCCCGGTATTCCTGCTCCTTGAGGATCACCTGGTCGCGGGTGTCTTCGAGCATGATCTCGGAGTCCTCGTACATTTTGGACAATACGCGGTAGAGCAGTTCCATTTTTTTGTGGAACACATCGTACTTGGCATTGGCCTCTTGAAGCCGCCCGGCCTTTCGGGTAGCGATGGTGAGGTTTTTTTCATCACTTTGGTTTTTGGCGCGTTCGGCAACCGCCATATTTTTTTGAATTTCAGTATTGTTGCCGTCCATGATGCCCTTGAGTTGGCGCATCTGGCCGCGCAGGGCACCGACTTGTTTGCTGAGGTTGCGCAGGTTGTTTTCCAAATCCCCGATGTAGGATTTCAGGATGCCAATGGGGTCAATCTGGACGAACAGTCCGGTGATCCAGCGCATGGCCGATTTGTACAGGTACCACACGAGGTTGCGGGCCTTGGGGTCGAGCGCCATGAACACGATCGCACCGGTCACGGCCAACATGCCGGACAGGTACAAGCCATTTTGCGCCAGTGCGATCAGGGCGGGCAGTATGCTGTTCAACAGGAAGCCACCGCCCACCAACAGGGTCGCCAACACAATGCCTCCGGTGATGCCTTCGGGGCGTTGCCAAAAGGGTTTCGATATCATGGTTTACAAGTACTTGTGCATGTTTTCCACGTCGCGTTCTATTTGGTGGAGCACCAATTCGTGGGTTTTTTCAAAGGAAGCCTTGGTCTTGTCGAGTTTTTGCGCTTCGTTTTTCACGGCGTTTTCGGCTTCCTCGATCTGGTTGAGGTAGCCGCCGATTTCGTCCTGCAAGCGGGCGACTTCTGTGCGGTGGCGCTCCATCTGATCGCGCAGGCGCTTGATTTCCTGTTCGCGGGAGGTGACCTTGGTAGCATTCTGACTTTCGAGGGCCGAGTCGAAATGCTCTTTTTCCTTGAGCAGTACGTTGCGGTAGTAGCCAGCGGTCTCGATCAGTTTTTCCTTGGTAAGGCCAACGGTGGCCGCTGTGGCGAACGCGCTTTTGTAGCAGGTGGCCTCGTCGAGCTGCATCTGGGTCAAGGCCGCCACGGCACGCTTGAACTCGAAATAGTCGAAGCCCGGGAGGTTGTTTTTTTCGATGGCATTAGACAGGAACTCGAGGCTGCGCTCGTCAAGCCCCTCGGCGGCAAACAATGTTTTTGTGGTAACCATGTACAGTTTTGAGTTTTTAAGTTTTGAGTTTTGAGTGGGGCGGATTTGAGTGGGCGAAAAACGGGGCGCTGCGTGTGGCAAAACAAAAAATGCGACCAATGGGCGCAAATGTCCGAAAAAAAAACTGCCCGCCGAACGGTTGAAGGGCAATCATCTGTACCTCCGATTCCGCTAGTCCCTGGCCCAAGCCGCCGTTACGCTCATTGCTCACTATTCAATCTTCGCTTCCCATGAAAACTGTACTCTTTTTTGCACGCACACTATCGACTTTTTGTGGTTTTTCTCAGGATGTGGACTCTGCTGCCGTGGCAAAGCAGGTGGACAGCCTCACCCGTATCGCCCACACCCTTTCCCGCCAAGGCAACAATGAGGGGAGTTGGAAGCCTTTGCTGCTGCCGAAAAATTGACGCTCGATACGTTTGGGAAGGAGTCGGCGCCTTACGCAAAGTACTGTGTTTCAAAAGGCTGGTTCTATAATGGAATGGACGAAAACGACCGGCGCCTCCGAAAATGTCGAGCCGCTTTACCTCGAAGCCCTGTCCATCCAGAAAAAAAGTATGGGAAATGTGCACCCGGCTTATGTCGAGAGCCTGCTGAGGTTAGCCATGATGTGCCAGACGAGGGGAAAGTATGGGAAGTCCGAAACCCGGCGCGGGTTTGCTGCGACGGAGGAAGCGTTCAAAACTATAGGTGCCGGCAGCAAAGCCTGCCCTCGTGTAATGCACGTCGCTACACACGGCTTTTTCTTCCCCGACACCAAATCAGCAGTGAGCGGGTGAGTGGTGAGCGGGTGAGTGGTGAGCGGGTGAGCGGTGAGCGGGTGAGCGGGTGAGCGAGAGCTAGCGTTCAAAATGAGCGACCACCCCATGATCCGCTCGGGCCTCCTGCTCGCCGGTGCCAACCACGCCTGGGCCACCGGCAAACCACTGCGCGAGGGCCAGGAAGACGGCATCCTCATCGCTTACGAAATCAGCCAGATGAACCTGTCCAATACCGAACTCGTCGTGCTCTCTGCCTGCGAGACCGGCCTCGGTGATATTCAGGGCAACGAGGGGGTGTACGGCCTGCAGCGGGCATTCAAAATCGCCGGCGTGAAGTACCTGATCATGAGTTTGTGGATAGTGCCTGACATACAGACTTCGCTGCTGATGTCGACCTTTTACAAAAAATGGCTGGAGGATAAGATGGTAATCCCGGAGGTATTTCGGGCGACGCAAAAGGAACTGCGGGAGGCCGGGCTGGACCCGTATCAGTGGGCGGGATTTGTGCTGATGGAGTGTAAAACGCCTCGCACACCAGACCAATCGTGCAGATGGCTGTCCGGTGCCGCGCTTTGGTCGAGAACTGAGCCCGAACGTGCAATCGGCGTAGCCGATAGCGGTCTTTGCGGTTTTGTTCACAATCCTCCTCCTGCTCATGCCACATCTTGCTGTGTCTTTGCTTCGCCCGGCTTTGTCCCTGGCGCTTTTTACTCTGCTTTTCTCCAACTCGTACGCGCAAAAAATAACAGGCACTGTGGCCGATGCGAGCGGCCAGGCCCAGGAATTTGCCTCTTTAACCTTACACCTGGCCTCAGACTCGGCTTTTGTGAAAGGTGCCGTGACCGACCAGAGCGGGCGGTTCGAGATCGAAAACACACCGGCAGGCACCTATTTTGTGCGCGGCCAATTGCTGGGTTTCCGCACCACCGACTCCGAGCGGTTCGATTTCGGAAAAACCGACGTGACCCTGCCCGTTCTCACGTTGGCTCCGCTCAGTAAGGAACTGCAAGAAGTGACAGTGACGGCCCAAAAACCGCTCATCGAGGTACAGGCCGACAAATTAGTATTCAACGTGGATGCCAGCCCGACCAATACCGGCCTGAACGCACTGGAACTGCTGCGCAAAAGTCCCGGCGTGAGCCTCGACCAAAACGACAATATTAGCCTGAAGGGCCGACAAAACGTGCTGGTGCAGATCAATGGAAAAATATCGCCCATGACCGGGCAAGACCTCGCTCAGTTTTTGCGCAGCCTTAGCTCCAACGATATCGAAGCCATCGAGATCATTGCCACTCCGGGAGCCAAGTACGATGCCGAAGGCAACGCTGGCATCATCAACCTGCGCCTGAAAAAAGACAAACGCCTCGGCACCAACGGCTCCGTCAGCCTTGGCTTTTACCAGGGAATAACACCCAAAGGAGATGCCTCCATAAACATCAACCACCGCGACCGCAAGTTGAACCTCTTCGGGTCGGCCAGTATCTTTCGCGGACGCTGGGACAACACCATGAACCTCGACAACCGCATCGGCGACCGCCGTTTCAACCAGCGCAACAATTCCTACTGGTTTGGCCGGCCCAGCCGCATGAGCATCGGCGCGGACTACTCGCCAAGCAACCGCCACACCTTCGGCATATTGGCTACTGGCGGGTATTTTGTACCCAACAACTGGCAGCGGGCACGCACCGAAATCGGCAGCCTTGCAGAAAACCGCGTGGATTCCCTGCTCATAGCCGAAAATACGGGCAGTATGCAAAACTGGAACAGCAACATCAACCTCAACTACAAATTCGCCGATAGCCTCGGCAATACGCTCAACGTGGATGCCGACTACGGGATATTTCGTGACAGCCAGACCGTGCTGAACCAAAATTTTTACCGCGACCCGGAAAACGTCAACACGTTCTCCTCGACGGCTTTTCGTATGAACATGCCCCGCGACATTGACATCCGTTCCGTAAAGGCCGACTACGAGCACCCGCTCCAGTTGTTCGGCACGTCCAAAGACAGCAAGTTTGGTGCAGGTGCCAAACTATCGGATGTGGCCACCGACAACACGTTCAATTTTTTCAACGTGGAAAACGGAAAGGAAAACTTCGACACCGACCGCAGCAACACGTTTGAATACCGCGAGCGTATCGCTGCCGGATATGTAAACGGGAGCACCAAACTGGGCAAGTTCAGCCTCCAGGTAGGGCTGCGGGCTGAGCATACCGATATCCGAGGCGACCTCATCGCATACAAGCCATTGAACAACAAAACAGTGGACACGGCCTACCTTGCGCTTTTCCCCAGCGCAGCCATCGGTTATGCCTTGAGCGACAACCACCAACTGAACCTGACCTACCGCCGTTCCATAGACCGCCCGCGCTACCAGGACCTCAACCCGTTCGAGTTCCGCATTGATGAGCTGAGCTTTCGCCGGGGCAACCCGTTCATGCGCCCGCAGTTTACCCATACGGTGGAATTGGGCTGGACACTGTTTCAGCGTGTGAACATCAGTGCCAACTATGCCCAGACCCGTTACGCGTTTGCCAACATCACCGACCAGGAAACAGACCCCATGACCGGCAAGCAGCGTTTTTTCATTCAAGTGCGCAACCTGGCTACCCGCGAGAACATTGGGTTTAGCCTGAACACGCCCATGCCAATCGCCAAATGGTGGAACGGTAACCTCAACTTTTGGTATAACCACTCCATCAATAAAGCCGAATACGGCGACGGGCGCACGATTGACCTACGCATCGGCGGAGGTGGAGTTTGGTCCCAACAGACCTTTACTCTTACGCCTACGCTAAGTGCCGAGGTGTCGGGCTGGTACAACTGGGGCGGCCTGTGGGGAGCATACGTCAATCGCCCGCAAGGGGTCATGGATGTGGGTTTCACCAAACGACTGTGGGAGGGCAGCGGCACGTTGCGCGTGAGTTTCACCGATGTATGGCACACGGCCCAATGGAGCTCATTCACCGAAATTGGCAACCTGTACATTGATGCCAGCGGCACCTGGGAAGGGCAGCAACTCAAGGTCAACATGACCTACCGCTTTGGCCGCAAAAGCATACAAAACGCCCGCCGGCGGGCCACAGCAACAGAAGAGGAAAGCAAACGTGCGAGCGGTGATGGGGGAAATGGAGGCGGTGGGGGAGGTGGTGGAAATTGAAAAAACGCTGCCGCTCACGGGTTAGATTGTGGTTGCATTGTAGATACTTCGATCAAAACCGAATCGGTACGTTCGCTTTTTTCTCGTACCCGGTGCCGTAGTACAGCACCAGTTCCGCCGCGTCCCAGGTTTTGGGCACTTCGAATCGCAGTACGCCCTCTCCCGTGGTTTTGGCATTTACAAAGGGGAAGTCCACCTCGTAGGGTGCGATCTCGTCAGGCCCGTGTACCAGGTGAAGTGTGTGGGACGAAATGTTTTCGCCGTATGGCGGGCGGATACACCGCATCCGGACGCTAAGGCGGTAGTGCTGCGGTGTTTTGTCGCCCAGCGTCGCCTCCACAAACTGGAACCCGGTGGTACCCACGTAGTCTGCCGACAATTCAATCAGAGCAGTAGAAATCGCGATTTTTTTGCTGAACGGGTCCGCCGGTTTCGCGGTTTCGGCGGCACTTCCGGGATTGGTTACGGGGTCGGTTGTTGTTTCTGTATTTTCCGAAAACAGGGGTTTTAGCAGCAAAAAACCGAGCAACAGGCCGACAGCTAACCCAGCACCGAGCAGGAGCCAACGGTTCGTGCTGCGGCCAGCCTGCGGCGCGTGTCCCCTTGATGGCCGGTCACCCTTTTCGATAAAATCGAGCAAGCGTTGGCGGATGCGGGCTTCTTCTATGTTCGCATGCTCTTGCGTGAGCACGCCGGCACGCAAATCGGCCTTTAGGTCGTTCCACTGGCTTTCCAATAATACCAGTTCGGATGTCGCGTTTTCGCGAAGCAAGGGGAATAGTTTGTCTATTTCGTTCTGGGAAAGCAGGTGCAGGAGATGCTCTTTTGACATACGCGGTGGGCGTTTTTTTGAAATTTGCCCTGTGGGCAATGTTGCGTTGTATAAATTGCGGGCCAAAAATGCACAATTTGTAGTGGGAAACGGTTGACATTTATTGAAAAAGTGGTATTCATGTTTGGTAAAACAAAAAAGAACGACTGTGCGGATGCTGCCGTGATTGCCGGGCTGCAAAGCGGGCAGGGTGCTGCGTTCAAATACGCAGTGGAATGCCTCGATCAAACCTGCAAGCCATCCGTTGGGGCGTGGTTGCGGCAGCGCGGAGCATCGGTAGAGGATGCCGAAGACCTGTTTCAGGATGCCACTGTGGAGCTCCTGCTCGCCTTGGCCCGGGGAGCGACGATCTCGACAACACCCTGCGGGTTTCTGTTTGGCATCACCCGTCACCTCTGGCTTAAAAAACTGCGCAACCGCGGCCGTGACGACTTGCTGCGCAACGCCCTGCAAGCCGAAGCAAACGAAGAGCAATTCGACCCGAAAATACGTGGCCTCGTAGAACAGGACAATGTTGTGCAAAACTGCTGGGCGCAAATTTCCGAGCGTTGTCGCGGTATTTTGAGCGATTACTACCTCGACGACCGGTCGTTCGAACAGATTGCCGAAAAACATGGATACGCCTCGGCCCACGCCGCCCGGCAGACCAAGCTCCGCTGCCTCAAAAGCCTGCGCGATTGTGTCGGCCCGCAAGCCGACCCCGAAAACCTGATTTTTATTTTGGAATAACGCGCTTTCACTGTTGCCAACCGATCCGACATGGAAAAAGATTTTGACCAATACGCCGAGCAAACGGCCCTTTTCGATGCCTACATTCGGGGTGAAATGCCCCAGGAGCAACGCGCCGATTTTGAAGCGCGATTAGCCGCAGACGAGCCGTTTCGCCTCGATTTTGACATGCACCGGAACCTGATCGACAGTCTCCAGCGCAACCGCGAACGCGACCACTGGCGCGAACGCCTTCGCGAGGCCCGGCAGTCGGAGCCGCCACCCGCCGAAAACGCCTTGCGCCGATGGTGGCCGCTGGCCCTTCTGCTCGTAGTTGCGATAGGGTTGTTCTGGTTTTGGGCGCAATCGGGCATAGCATCAGGCCCCAACGGCATCGCACCCGCAGTGGACAGCCTTGGCCAAACCCCCAAAAAAGTACCAACAGGGCCGGTGGCCGGTGGTGAAGGAGGCCAGTCGGAACGATACGGAGCCAACAAGTTGGAGCAAACGACCGTGGCCATGCCCGTGCTTCATGTCGATGTTAAAAGCGGCCAAAAATCAACCGTTGCGGTAACGACGAAGGCAACGCTGAACATTTTTTTATCCAATGAAGCATGGGCATCGGGCAGTATTCAAGGCGATCTTGTTCGGGTGTACCTTCCGGAAAAGCAATACAGGCGCTCCGAATCGTACAGGTTGGTTCGCTTGAACCAGGAGGGGATTCAGACAGTCTTTTTGCAAATCGGGTCAGCGTTTTTTCCACTGTCGGAAGCGGACGGTTACCTCGAAAAAACAACCGACGAGGCTGTATTGCAATGGCTCCGATAGGCGCTCTGGATTGGTTTTATGTCCGACTTTCTTCACTTTAAATTAATATAAATACATGTTTGTGGCTTCGTATACTTGCGAAGCGAGTGGGTAATGCCCGACTTTCAGGCAAAAATCCGCTACTATGCTCGTCAAAACTTATGCCGCCGCCGTTCGCGGCGTAGATGCTCAGACCATTACTATTGAAGTAAATACTGGCGGGTCGTTGGGTACCACCGCCGATAAACCCGGTTATTTCATTGTGGGGCTACCCGATAGCGCCGTTCGCGAAGGCCAGCAGCGCACCGAGGCTGCCCTCAAAAACTCGGGGCTGCGTCTGCCGCGATTCAAGACCATCATCAACCTCGCGCCGGCCGACGTGCGCAAAGAAGGCTCGGCCTTCGACCTGCCCATCACCATCGGCATGCTGGCGGGTACGGGTGTGATCCCGGAAGACAACCTCGACCAGTTTTTCATCATGGGTGAGCTCTCGCTCGATGGGTCGCTGCGGCCGATCAAGGGCGCCTTGCCCATCGCCATTCAGGCTCGAAAGGAAAAATTTCGAGGTTTTATTCTACCCAAGGCCAATGCTCGCGAGGCCGCCATCGTGGCCGACCTGGAGGTGTACGGCGTCGAAACCCTAAACGAGGCTATTGACGTGCTGGCCGGAGCGGACACCATCAAGCCTGTGCAGGTAAACGCTCGCGAGGAGTTTGCCGCCAATCTCGACAACTACGATGTGGATTTCTCCGACGTGCGCGGGCAGGAGAACATAAAACGTGCCCTCGAACTGGCTGCGGCGGGCGGGCACAACGTCATCCTCATCGGGCCGCCCGGTGCGGGAAAGACCATGCTCGCCCGACGGCTGCCCACCATTCTGCCGCCGCTCAGCCTGCAAGAGGCCCTCGAAACCACCAAAATTCACTCCGTAGCGGGAATTCTCGACGGTAACTCGGCCCTTGTAACAACCCGCCCTTTTCGCGCCCCACACCACACGATCAGCGATGTGGCGCTCGTGGGTGGCGGATCCGACCCCATGCCCGGCGAAATCAGCGTGGCGCACAATGGCGTACTTTTCCTCGACGAGCTGCCGGAGTTCAAGCGTACCGCGCTGGAGGTCATGCGTCAGCCCATGGAGGAACGGCGGGTCACCATTAGTCGGGCCAAGGTGTCAGTGGATTACCCGGCCAGTTTCATGCTCGTGGCCAGCATGAACCCCTGCCCTTGTGGCTACTATAACCACCCCGACAAGGAGTGCGTGTGCGGCCCCGGCGTGGTGAAACGGTATGTGTCCAAGATTTCCGGCCCGCTGCTGGATCGCATTGATTTGCATGTGGAGGTGACACCCGTGTCGTACGACGAACTCACCACCACCGAGCGGCCCAAAGTGACCAGCGCCGAGATTCGCCAGCGTGTGCTGCGTGCCCGCGAGGTGCAGGCCGAGCGCTTCAAAAACCTGCCCGATGTGCATTGCAACGCCCAGATGCCCAGCCGGATGGTGCGCGAAGTGTGCGCCCTCGATTCGACGGGCATCACGCTACTCAAGACTGCGATGGAACGGCTACAACTCAGCGCTCGCGCGTTTGACCGGATTTTGAAGGTGGCGCGTACCGCAGCCGATATGGCGGGCAGCCCGGATATCCGCATCGAGGATTTGTCGGAAGCGATTCACTACCGGAGTTTGGACCGGGAGGGGTGGGCGGGGTAGCTCCGTTGCTGGGCAAAGTCTGCAGACTTTGGCCGATTATCCGCCGGACTTAGTCCGAAACAAAAAAAGCGGACAAAGTCCGGCGGATATGGCTTTCGAGTCTGAAGACTCGAAAGAGCACATACGTAAACATTATCGTAAAAAAATGTAAACCATGGCCGGTTATAAAATTTCAAACCAAAACGCATTGCACTTCCTGACCTTGACAACAGTAGGCTGGGTGGATGTTTTCACCCGCGAACGTTATCGCGGCATCCTGCTGGATAGTTTGACTTACTGTCAGCGGGAGAAAGGCTTGATCCTTCACGCCTACGTAATAATGTCCAATCACATCCACATGATTGCCCAGGCACAGGAAACTAACCGGTTATCCGACATACTCCGGGATTTCAAAAAATTCACCTCGGCCATGATCATCAAAAGTATTCAGGAAGAACCGGAAAGCCGCCGCGATTGGCTGTTGCTCCTGTTCCGATATCATGCTCGATTCAATAAAAATAACAGCCTGCACCAACTTTGGCAAAGAGACAACCACCCCATTGAATTATACAGCCCTGACTTCATCTACCAGCGCCTGGTGTATATCCACCAAAATCCAGTGCGTGCCGGTTGCGTGGAAACGGCAGAGCATTACCGGTATAGCAGTGCAATTGATTATGCAGGAAACAAGGGCTTGCTGGATATCTCTGTTATTGACATCGCACCTACAATAGGATATGGGCATGTGGGTGACTTGGGATAAATCTGTTAGCGCCCTGGTTTTGTTTTGCTTTGTACGGAACAAAAAAAGCGGACAAAGTCCGTGGGATATGGCTTCCGAGTCCGAAGACTGGGAAGAGCACACATAATTGGACGAGCCTGAAGACTTTGCCCAGCAGGGCAAAGTCGCTGCTGGGCAAAGTCTTCAGACTTTGGCCGATTATGAATCGGACTTAGTCCGGAACAAAAAAAGCGGACAAAGTCCGCGGGATATGGCTTCCGAGTCCGAAGACTCGGAAGAGCACACATAATTGGACAAGTCTGAAGACTTCGCCCAGCAGGGTATTACCGCAGAATCTAATCTGACAAAGTAGAATTATTCACCCATCAACTTTACCGCCCGAACGGTTTTCACTTCGCCTGCCCTGATCAAAGTCACCAGATAAGTGCCCGCCGGAAAGTCGGCAAGCGAGATGCCTATCTGATTCTGTCCGATTTCGATGGCTACGTTTTGGAGAAGCATTTGTGCCCCGCGAAGGTCGGTGACGCTCAGTTGCGCTTCACCATCGGTGGCCGATTCAAAAGTCAGCAGAGTCGCGTCGGTGGCCGGGTTGGGCGCAATTTTCATTTCTCTGTTGGCTTCTTTGGTTTTGATTGGCGCACTTGCCGCCAATACCTGTTCGGTTTGTGGGGCAAGGTCGGGGCAGTCTGCTTCACTGACAACGATGACGTTCACCGAAGCCTGCTGCGCCGCACAGCCGTACTGCGAGGCTTGCACCGCATACGTCCCGCCCTGGCTCTGCTGAATACCTAAAACGGTGGGGTTATGGAGGTTGGATTGGAAGCCGTTGGGGCCTGTCCATTGCACTTCAGTATTGGGGCTGGTGTGGGCATGGAGTTGCAAATCGTCCCATTCGCACAAGGGGCTGTTGCTATCTGGTGCAGGCGGAATGAAGTTTACATCAGGCACATGGCTGGCATCGTAAACACCGAACAGGCCGAAAGAAGTGAGGTTGCTCCTTTGAGCGCTGTACAGTGCGCCCGCAGCAAGGGCAGGCCCAAACCCATTGGACTGCCAATCGTTGCCAAAGTAGCGGCCCAAAGTGCAGTTACCGCGGTTGAAACCGCTACGTTCGGCGGCAGGCAGCCAGTACGCTACCGCAGCCGCTACAGAGCCGCCAGAAATTTGCTCGGCCACAACCCAGTTGTGTCCGACAATGCCCACAGGCACTTGTTCTTCACAAGCCGAAGCCGAAGTGCCGCCAATGTATTCCCCATAAAAGGTGTCCGTAGCACGCACTTTGATAAAATCCGGGGTGCTGCCAGCGCCCAATTGTACCAGAAATGGCGCGTATTCGCCGTTGCCAACAGGAAAATAGACGTGCGCGCTCAGCGGGCAAAAACGCTGACAAGCCCCCGTACCATTGGTCTGGATGTAGCTGCCTTGATGGCCGCCAGCAATTGTGGCCGCCGTGCCCAAGCGCAAGTCATGGTGATTCAAGATGACTCGCCCCTGTGTCAATGTCAGTTTTGACTTAATCTCTGGGCTGCCAGTCAGGGTGACTTCGCCGCCTGATTTGGCGATTTCTACATAATCATATCTTCCATTGCCTTCTAAGATGGTGGTGTCATCACCTACGAATTTGACATTCCCTAACACCGTGCCGTTGTTGACAAACTTGTCGGGGGCAAACCGCACATACTGATTGTTATCGATTGCTAAGACCGATAAGACTGCACCTGCATCTACCCTCCAAAGACCATTGAGCTCATTGCCTGCGCTTTCGGAGAAGAGTGCAATTCCGCCTTCCTGAATATGGAACAAGGGCTCACCTGCATCGAGGTAATGACTGGAGGAGCTTAAGGCCAATGTGCCAAGCCCTCTTTTCAATATCTCGCCACCCCAATTCACCACATAATGGTTTGAGACGGTGAATGCCGTATTTGCAGGAACAATGAACTCCATGTAGCCGTAGTTGTATATTTCTCCGACGCCGCTGCTGCTGTTAAGAGACCCAGCAGTACAAATCATCGTGCCACGGTTCAGGATGCTGCCGTTGTTGGTGTAACTGCTAAATCCTCCCTCAAAAGTGAGGGTTGCGTCTTCATCGATTTCGATTTTTGTGTCGCCGAACGTCCTGCCATTATTTCCCCAGTACATGGTTTTTCTGATGTGCAGCGCTGGGACTGTTGGGATATACATGATGGCGTTTTTCAGGGAAAAATTATCGAGGAGCACCTCGTAACTATCGGTATTGCCGAAAAGAATCTGACCGCCCAGGATTTCGGTGTTTGTCATCACATAAGATTTTTCGAAAGAACTGTTTCCAGCTATTTGCCTGAATGTGCCAGTGCCTGAAGTAGCCCCCTTCACAGTGAAAGTACCGCCTTCCAGGCGCAACGTCCCGTCAATCTTGAGGGTGCTTCCAGGCAAGATCGATCTGACCCAATGGCCCGGATAAATGAGGGTACCGTAAACAGACAGATTATGTTGGCCAATGTGATTGTTAAATGCGGTCACGGTGTGGCCAACTTTAATCACCACATTGTCTAAGACGGTTGGCACAATACCGCCCTGCCAAGTGCTGGCGATATGCCAGTTGCCGGTTTTTTTGGAATAAACTGTGGCAGCGCTCAGGACGGAGCAGCAAAAGATAGAGAAAAGCAGGGCAAGGAGCAGCCGCAAGGGCTGCCCGAGAATAATCATTTTCATAGCTTAAAAATTTGTGTGTGAATGTTAGAATTAATTGCCGTTTGGCGGCTTGTTCAACGAAGATGATAAGCGGCAAAAAGTTGAATAGTACGCTGGCTCGGCTTGTCGCTATCTTGATGAAAGGCTGTCATGCCCAAGTTAAAGCGCAGCCCAGCCCCAATGTTCTTGTTGATGCGATACTCACCACCAAAGGAGAAGGCGATATCGAAAGGCTTGTAGGATTTTTCGCGGTCATAAGTATCGTACCCTTCGACTATGAGTTTGGCCCGCAGCAAAACCCCGACTTGCAAGCCGGCGTGTGCGCTAATGCGATCAGTAACATCATAACGGACCAGCAGTGGCACATTCAGGTAATGAGTACGCATTTTGAAATCTGAATCACTAACCCGGTTGATCCCTTGTGCAGAGAACAATACTTCGGCCTGTGCCGAGACCTGTTCTGCGACTGGCCATGAAACAAAGGCTCCGACGTGGTAAAACAAGGCTGCTTTAACATCGGTGGTGTGGGTATAGCTACTAAATTGCGGACCGGCTTTGAAGCCGTAGTGCAATTTTTGGGCGCTTGCCCATACATTTGTTAGGAGGGTGATAGCGAGCAATGCAATAGTTTTTGTCATGTTGAAAAATGTATTTGTTTGTTAGAAAATTTTTGAACAGTATACACTTGGACTATGGGTCGCAATCTGCCTGGGGACAAGCCTACTATTCAAAGTCCAAGTATCCAATGTCCAGTAGAATTGCTGTGGATGTTTCGATGATACAAAGGTGTGGGGCTGCCCCAAGCCGGGACATTTACGGGCGTTGCAGTTTGTTTCAAATTTGTTGCAGGAGCGTTTTTTGACAAAAAAACTACATTATTAGGCGGTTTTGCCCCAAATCATGATTCTATCACGTTGCGTTGACAGGCGTTGCAAAAGCTTTCAAATTTGTTGCAATGGTATATGTGACGGGCTGACATGGAGCCGACCCGTCACTTTTTAGCCAATGCTTGTTACCTTTCGCCTCAAACCGATACCATGAAATATGTTTTCTTGATTTTTATCCCTCCCTTGCTCGCGCTTGGCAGCGCAGCGGCACAGACACAGCGGATTGACAGCCTGCGCGGCATCCTGGAAAACACCCGCGACTGGCATCAACAAATTGAAATTCAGCAATCCATCGGCACAGAATTTCACAGCATCAACATTGACAGCAGTACGCGCTACGGCGAAATGATGCTACGCCTAGCTGAACGTCACGACTACGACAAAGGTCGAGGCATGGCTAATCGAATGATCGGAGAGACCCATCTCTACAAGGCACAAATGGAGCAAGCCTTGCCATACCTCCAAAAAAGTGAAGATGCTTTCCGCGCTTGTGGCGACAAACAAAACCTGGCCATCGTATTAGCCAATTCCGCTTTTGCCCTCAACCATCTCAATCGCTTTGGTGAAAGCAGCAACAAACTTGTGGCTACCATCGAACTCGCCCGCGAATTGAATGACTCCACTGGCTTGGCCGATGCATACCGCAATTTTGCCACCCTGCTAGTCAAGCAAAAGCGCCCCAAAGAAGCACTCGACTACCTGCGAAAAGGACTGGCTATTTGGTTGCAAAAAGGCGAAAACCCCCATTTCTATTACTCCATGATGGCTGCGGCTTTTGCCGTCCTCCACCAACGAGACTCTACATTTTTTTACGCAGGAAAGGCACTGGCGGCGGCTGAGCAATCAGGAACACCCCGCTACATCGCCGTGGAGCATACAAGCCTGGGCCACCACTATTTCAAATGGGGCGATCACGAACAGGCAAAGGCACACTACCTCCAATCGCTGGCTTATTTTGAAAAAACCGGCAGCAACATCAACCTGCCAGTCCTTTACAACAACCTGGCTGAAAATGAAAACGCACTCGGCAACTACCGTACTTCCCTTGAATACTCCCAAAAAGTCTTGCCTTTTGTCGAACGTACCCAGGACTATATAACTTTAAAGGCGTTGCACTACAACCTATCTCGCAGCTACGCGGGTTTGGGCAACTACTCGGCAGCCTTTCAGCAATCACTCCTCTGGAAAGCAGCCTCGGACAGCCTCAACCAAATTGACAATGCCCGGAAAGTAGCCGAAGTAGAAAGCCGGTACCGCACCCGCGAGCAAGAGTCTACCATCGCCCAGCAACAGCTTCAACTGGAGCGCCAACAAAACCGCCAGCGCATCTTCCTCCTAGCCGGGTTGCTACTGCTTGCGGCTGCTGCTGGCCTAGCCTTTTTTCTGCGTTTCAAACGACAACGAGCGGAACTCGCCTTGAAACTCAAAGCAGCCGAAGCGCAGCATCTGGAGGAACAGGACAAGATGAAATCGGCTTTCTTTGCCAACATCAGTCACGAATTCCGCACCCCGCTCACCCTCATCCTTGGCCCGCTGCGCGAAATGGAGCAAGGCCTTTTTAAGGGAAATGCCACTAAATACTATGGCATCATGCGCCGCAGCGCCGATCGCCTTCTACAGCTCATCAACCAGCTCCTCGATCTTTCCCGTCTGGAAGGCGGACACCTCAAACTCCAGCCCCGCTCCGGCGATCTCCGAGCCAGCCTACGAGCAATAGCCCATTCCTTTGAAAGTTTGGCCACCCAGCGCCAAATTCAATATGACATCGCGCTGCCAATAGAATCATTGACGGCTTTGTTTGACCGCGAAAAACTCGAAATCATCATTGCCAATCTGCTCTCAAATGCCTTTAAATTTACACCTGAGGAAGGGAAGGTACAGTTGGAAGTAGCAGAAACAGGGAACAGTGCTGTATCGAATCACCCTCTGCAAGAGGATATGTTTTGGCTCGAAATCAATGTGTCAGATACTGGTATGGGGATTCCAGCCGAGCAACAGGCGCACGTTTTCGACCGCTTCTATCAGGTTGAAAATACGGGGTCTGACCTGCAACCAGGCAGCGGGATTGGCCTGGCACTCACCAAAGAAATTGTAGCGTTACATGGCGGAACGATCTCTATGAAAAGCCCCATCGACAGTGAAGGGGGAGGCGCTGCTTTTACCGTTAGGCTACCGCTACAGCGCGCTGTACTTTCAACAGAAACCCTACGTGACGATCAGGCGGCATCTGACTCCGCATTCTTTATTCCGTTGATGGAAAGGCCTCCTGAATCAAGTATTCAAACCATTACACCGGGGCGCACAGCTACCCGAGGGTATCTGCCTGTAATCCTGATTGTGGAAGACAATATGGATGTAAGAAATTATGTAATTGAGCAATTGAGCAGCCAATGCCGGATACTGGAAGCATCAAATGGCGAAATGGCCTTGGAAATCGCTCGCGCTGAATTGCCCGATCTCATCCTTTCCGACCTGATGATGCCCGTAATGGATGGCACCACGCTAACGCAAATATTAAAAGCCGACGAAAACACCAGCCACATCCCTATTGTGCTGCTGACCGCCAGAGCGGGTCAGTCCGATCGTTTGAAAGGCTTGGAAACCGGTGTCGAGGCTTACCTCACCAAACCATTCGATGCCGACGAATTGCGGCTGGTGGTTGCCAAAATTATTCAACAACGCGAGGTGCTGCGCACTAAATTCGGTCGAGAAATTCGACTTGGCCTCTCAAAAGTTAAGACGCCCTCCATTGATGACCTTTTCCTTCAAAAAGTGCTGGCCTGTATCGAAGAAAACTATGACGACGATATGTTTGGGGTAGAGCAATTGGCTGCAAGTGTGAATATGAGCCGCAGCAACCTCTTTCGAAAACTCGATGCGCTTACTGGAAAAAGCCCCAACGTAATTATCCGCGAATTGCGCTTG
>JBJXEZ010000317.1:0-3070 GCA_046153695.1 Saprospiraceae bacterium | reverse complement strand
TCAGGGCTTGGTCGCGGATGAGGTCCTTGGCTCGCTGATTGATGCGGTTATAGTCCTCTGGGGTAAAGGACGCGAACAGGCCCTCGCTGATGTCGTAGTAATCCAAACTGTGGTCGATGCTCAGGATTTGCGGCTCCGGCAAGGCGCTCATGCGCACCACTTTGGTCTGCGGGTCGGCTTCGAGGTTCAAGTTGTTCAGGTCGTAGCCCGCCGACACGGTGGCCCGCACCCGTACCAGCACTTTTTTGTCCCAAAGCATGGAGAAATAGCCCTGATACTCGCTGTAGTTGTACACCTCGGAGAACCGCCCCTCCACGGTGATGAGCTTGGTGACGGCCTGGATTTTTTCCAGCAACACCGAGGAGTCCTCCACCGGCTTGCTCCGGGAGGAAAAATACTGGTAGCCTAACCAGCCGCCGAGGGCGAACACGGCCAGCAGCAGCAGGAGTTGGGAGAGCGAGCGGGTCATAGTATTGGTTCGATTGAGCCGATTGATTCGATTGCGCCGCATACGCCGGGGGCGGTGTCACGCCTTTTACATTTTGCCGTTTTGCCTTCCCCTTTTGCGGTTTTAAATTTTACATTTTAAATTTTACCTTCCCCTTACTCTTTCTTTTTTTTGAAATCCCCGTCCTTCCACGCTTTGAAGAACTTGCCCCAAGCCAGCGGGCTGAAAATGTTCATCGGGGGCACCTGCCCGATGTACACATACTCGCGGGTCTGCTGGCGGAGGTAAAAATTGGCACTCTCCCGGCCGCCGTAGGGCACGATGTCGGGATTTTTTCGGGCCTCGGCGAGGTACTCGTTGGCGAGGTTCTCGGTGGCGTAGCGTTGCAGCTCGGGGGTCACGTCCATTTTCAGGAACTCGATCTTGAAGTGTTCCTTCGAAGGCCAGGGGAAGATAACCGTCTCCGGCAGGTTGATCGTGTCCTGCGTCATCATCTGCACGATGGAGTAGCGGTCCTGCGTCAGCGTGTCGGGTATGGTGATCGTCACCGGCTCGAAGCCAATGCAATTGAAGCGCACCTTGTCTTTTTTCTCCACAATCAGGGTGAAAAAGCCCCGATAGTCGGCATTAAGTGCCTCGGCTTTTTCCGGGCAGATAGACCGTAGCCCAGGGTACGGGCAGCAGCCGACCGTCTTGCGGAGCGAGTATGAGGCCAGAGAACTGGATGAGTTCTTCTTTTTTGGTTTCCGTTTTGGGTTTTTCCTGCGCCCAAAGCGGCAGGCTCAGGGCGGCAAAGAGGGTCAGTGCGATAAATCTCATGTCGGAGACTGGTGGATTGGTGACTGGTGGATTGGAGGTTGGGATAAGCCAGACAAAGGTAACGAGAACACCGAAGTTTTTGCTGCGTGCGAGTGAGGCGGCATGTGTAAGTGAGGCGGCGACTTTGAATCGCCGCCTCACGGCGCCCCTCACTTATGGGAGCCGAAACGCGCCGAGTGCTGCTTGTGTCTGTCGGCCCGAATGGCGCTTAACAAAGATTAACGAAACCATTTGCCCCAGCGCAGTGTCATTTTGTGGCTTTGGGGGCCGCCTTTCTGGCGGAAATACCGTTTCAAGGGCCAGGCCACCGCAAAACCTTCGTTACTTCGCCCCCGATTTTCGTTTTTGAGTTTTAAAAAAAACACCACTTCACACATCATGTTTCGCAAGACATCCCTTGTTTTCACCCTGATTGCCCTCTTCATCGCCACTTCGCTGTCTGCCCAGACCGCTCCGAAATACGGCCACATGAACCTCGGCAACTTGCTCGAACAAATGCCCGACACCAAGACGGCCGAAGAAACCCTGAAGGTCTTCGCCGACAAACTCGCGGCCAAAGACGACTCGCTCACCAAAGCCTTTCAAGCGGCCTACACAGCCCTTGAAACGGAGTACAAAGGCGGTGGCCTCACCCCAGTACAGGCGCAGAAACGCCAAGAAGAACTGCAAAAGCAACAGGAGTTTATCCAGAAGTTTGAACAAGAGGCTCAGCAGGCAGTGGCCGACAAACGCACCGATTTGCTCAAGCCCATCCTCACCAAAATCAACGATGCTGTGAAAGCCGTTGCCAAAGAAGTCGGCTACTCGATGGTCTTCGACACCAGCTCGGGCGTGATGCTCTTCGCTGCCGAAACCGAAGATGTGACGGCTTTAGTGAAGAAAAAACTGGGAATTTGAGTCCCATCTGCTGGACATTTTTGAAAACCCGCAAACAACGAATGTTGGGTAGGCTGTGCATGATGGACGGTTTAGGTGCCGATTGGGGGGAAGCGGGCGGGGGCTTGCGGCAATGTCGCACAGGCGGCTTTTCCCGCTTTACCCTCCGCTATAAAACGGCTTAACAATACAATGGTATGGAAATTGCCACCGACAGCCATACTATGTCACCTATACCATCTATCAAATTTTGCAACGTACTCATCGCTGACGACCAGCCCATTTTTGTGGAAGGCGTACAGTCGATGCTCTCTCACCCTACAAACGGCAAAGTCGCTTATCAGGTAAGGGGGGTGGCAAAAACCGGCGCGCAAGTGTCGGAGTTTTTGCGTCAAAACCCCATGGACTTGCTGCTCATGGATCTCAGCCTCTCCGAGCCAGACGGCTTGGCGATATTGCCCAGTGTCAAGAAAGGTTTTGCCAACACCCGCGTCTTGGTGATGACCTTGCAAGACGACCCGCGTTTGGTGAAAGCCGCCTTTCGCGCCGGTGCTGACGGCTATATGCTGAAATCGGGGACGAAGGACGAACTTTTTCACGCCATCGAGGAGGTGATGGGCGGCCACACTTTTGTCGGGAGAGGGGTGCCGCTCGCCAATTATCAGAACGGCACTCACAACGACAAGGGCGCTTCTCCCGAAAAAACCTTTGTGCGGAAGTATGGCCTCACGCGCCGCGAAATTGAGATCATGCGCTACATCGGCCAAGCCCTCAACAACAAGGACATCGCCGAAAAACTCTACATCAGCGACCAGACGGTGAGCGTACACCGCAAGAACATCATGCGCAAGTTGCATGTGAACACGACTGCCACCCTGATCAAAATCGCTTTCGAGCACAATTTGGTGTGAAGGCGGCTGTTAGCTG
>JBJXEZ010000306.1:0-9736 GCA_046153695.1 Saprospiraceae bacterium | reverse complement strand
TGAGCGTTTCGAGCAGGATTTTGGCTGGAACGGCTACGGTAAAATCGTCGTCAGCCAGTACCTCGATCGTCGTGGAGATACTGGTCTCCAGATCAGTGGCTGCTATGGTGAGTTTTTTATTTTCGATCTTGAACAGGAAATTTTCCAGAATTGGAAGCACGGGGTTGGAACCGAGTGCACCGGAGGCTATTTGGACCTGCTTTAAAAGTTCGGAAGATGATACACTGAACTTCATGGATGGATAGATTGCTTGATGGTTGAGCGTTGGCACTGCCGGGCCAAACCGAGCCGGGCAGTAGTGCGTTTCTTGATTTTCAGGTGCTTGCAGGATGTCTGCTGGCGCAAAAGTAAGTCCTCCATTCGTCTTTTTGAGGAAAAAAACCAACAGGCTGTTAAGAAACGTGCGGGAAATGACTGGTCACTTTTGAAGGCCTTATTTTTCGCCATGCTGCGTTGCTCGACGGTCACAGAGCACCACTATGTTCCCTTCTCGCGCCTTGCCTGGCAAAAAAACGATTCTTCAAAAGTGGCCAGTTATTTCTCGCATGTTCCTAAAGACGGAAGCCCTACCTTTGGCCGCTTTTTGAAACAGGCGAACAAGACCCGACCGCTATGCCCAGTTCAGCATTTCCAAAGATAAGCAGGCTGCCCAAGCGCCCGCCTCCGGCCATTCACCCGGTGGGCCACCTGACCCTGCCGCTGCCTGTGGAGCTGCGGTTGGACAACGGCCTGCGCGTGTTCGTCATGCACTTCCCCGGGCAGGAAATCCTGAAAGTAGAGGCGGTATTTCATGCCGGCCGGCCGGAGGAGACCAAACGGTTGGTGTCAAGGGCAACCGCCAGACTTGTGCGCGAAGGCACCGGTTCCCGGACAGGTGCCGACATTGCCGAACACATTGATTTTTATGGCGGCACACTCAGTATTCCTACGAGTTTGGACACCGCCGCGTTTTCCCTTTTTTCCCTTCGGAAATACGCAGACGAACTGATCCCCGTGTTCGCCGAAGTACTACACGAGCCTTCATTCCCCACCGACGAGATAGAAACCTACCGCCGCAACAGCCTGCAGGAACTGCTCCTCGACCTCGATAAGGAAGAAGTGCTGGCCTACCGAAAGGTTACCGAGCTCATCTTCGGAGAGGCCCATCCGTATGGGTACAATTCTACCCCCGCTGACTACGCAGCCCTTTCCCGCGACGACCTTATGGCTTTTTTTGACCGCTGGTACGTGCCTGCCAATTGCCGGTTGTTTGTGAGCGGGCATGTAGACGAGGCCGTGCTCGGGCTGCTCAACCGGCATTTTGGTCAAACCCCAAAAACGGGCGACACACCGCTGCCCAACCTGCAATCGATCTCGCTGGAACAACCGCAGACGGTTCACATCCCACACCCGGGTTCGCTGCAAACAGCTGTCAAAATCGGTCGCCGGCTTTTCGCCCGAAACCACCCCGACTACGACGGTGTATTTGTCCTGAATACTATCCTCGGCGGCTATTTCGGCTCCCGCCTGATGACAAACCTGCGCGAAAAACGCGGGTTCACCTACAACATCTACTCTACCGCAGATACCATGCTGCACGATGGGTGCCTGTACATTGCCACCGAAGTGCATACCGGCAAAGTGGCGGAAACGCTCAAATTGATATTTGCCGAAATGAAAAACCTGTGCGACCAACCCGTGCCCGACAGCGAGCTGGAAATGGTGCGCAACTACCTGCTGGGTATGCTGCTCAACGGCCTGGACGGCCCTCTCAACATATCGGACATGGTGCGCACGCTCCTGACGGAGGGTCTGAATCTCGAGGCGTTCGACAAGTTGGTGAGCACCGTCCGAGCCATTACACCCGAACAAGTGCAGGATTTGGCACGACGTTACCTGCGGCCCGAAGATTTTTGGGTCGTCACGGTCGGGTAAGATTTGATGCAGGCGCCCTCAGCGACACTTTTTCACCGCTATATCGGCAGCGTAACCGTTTTGGACAAAAGCCGGGCCACCGGGTACAGTCGGTGTGTCGGTTCGTACCAAGGTGATTTGCGGTACACCCAATCGAGTTGTTTGGCTGCGCTGGCGGCAAATTCCGGGTCTGATTTTTTCTTTTCCTCCAATTCGGCTCGTACGGCGGGATTTTTTTTCAAAAAATCGGCGGCAAGGTCTTCAAAAACGTAGGCCGAGAAATACTCCTTTTGCATCAGGATCGGGTCGAAAAAATTCCAGGCAAACCAGGAATCCGGCGCGTTTGGTTCGAGTGTTTCCACGATGTACCGGTTGGCTACCTGATCGGCAAACACCACATAATCGCCCTTGTGGAAGGTCTGCTTGCGGATTTGCTTTTCCAATTGCACGCTGTGGTGGAAGTAGTGCCCTTCCCACGTGTCGCGGTTTTTGAACGAGCCGATGGTGTACATTTCCACCTCCACGGTCGCATCTGCGCGGAGGCGGTGCATTTTCACGCCATTATTTGCAAGGTGCCCCAGCACATTTTCCCATGCCTGGGGGATGAGGTACGCCGTCGGTTTTGCCACCGTCAGCGCGGGCACGAACGTGTTGTAGTATGGAATGGTTTTTTCATAGGGCTCGGAGCGGTCGTACCATAGCCGTGGCAGGCCCGACACCTCGGAGGGTTTGTACTTGGCGGTATAGCCCTTGAACTTCAGGGAGTCTCGAGTATCGTGATCCATACGCCATTCGAGTACAAAATCGGTTTTGGTGCGGGTGCGCTCGAACGCCTCGGCACGGACTTTGCCAATAGCCTCCTGATTGAGGTGGATGAACTGGAGCGACTCCTCCATAAAAGCCAGGGTGCTGCGCAAGCGGTCGGCAAAGGGCTTAAGCATGTGGGTTTCAGGCATAAAACTGATGGTGTTCCAGTAGGCCGCGTAGCCGGAGGAATAGCGCCCGTGGTCGCAGAACCCAACGATGCCCTGATCGGGCGTTTCACCCGGGCCGTCTACATAGGGAATCATTTCCCATCCGCGTTTTTCCATGCGGGCGTAGAGGTCGGGCAACATGGATTTTTGTAAAAAATCGCCCAGCGGAGCCTCCAGTTTGTTGTGCTGGGTAGCGATAAGGGTCATGGTGTACGGGTAGTCGGCTCCGTTGCTGGTGTGGTTGTCAATGAAAATATCGGGCAGCCACTTCGTAAAAATGTGGTTGAATGTGCGGGCGTTGCGGGAGTCGCACTTGACGAAATCGCGGTTGAGGTCATAGTTGCGGGCGTTGCCGCGGAAGCCGTAAGCCTCTGGCCCGTCTTGATTTGCCCGGCTGTGCGAGCCTCGGTTAAGGCAGCCGTCCACATTGTACACAGGAATGACAACCAGTACCAGGTGCTCCAGTACGTCTTGGTGTTGGGGGTTGGTCAGCAGATCGCGCAGCAACAGTACCGTGGCATCGATGCCTTCCGGCTCACCTGGATGGATGCCATTGTTGATGAGCAGAATACGTTTGCCGGAACGGCGGATTTTTTCGGGATCGAATTCGCCGCTCTTGGAGAGCACAGCCACATGCAACGGGTGGCCGCTGTCTGTACTGCCTATTGGCGTGAGTTGGAAAATATCGGGGCGGGCGGCGGCCATTTTTTCGTAGCAGGCAACGGCCTCAGCATAGGTGAGTGTCCGGTTGGGGTCGGACTCGAAGGGGATAGTGAATGAAAGTTGCATACGGTGCGTGCAGGTGGTGAACAAAAGGAGTAAAAATGCAGGAAGCAGGCGCATAAAAAATTAGGAGCGTTTGAGCGTCGCGAAGGTACGACGCAGAAATGCCGGGCAGAAATTTTCATTTTAACAACTTGATTTTACACCAATTGCAAACCGTCGCCATACTTTTGGCGGTTCAAACGTGAAGGTAAACCTGATGTCAAATTTAGCCGGATTAATCGAACACACACTACTGAAGCCTGATTGCTCGCTGGAAGAGGTGCGCCGTTTGTGCGATGAAGCCACCCAGCAGGGTTTTGTTAGCGTATGCATTCCGCCCTTTTTTGTGCGAGATGCCAAACGCGCCCTCGGCGACGACGATAACCGCGTGCGCGTGGCTACCGTGATCGGTTTCCCGATGGGCTATACGGCAATAGCCGCCAAAAGCGAAGAGATCCGCCGCGCGCTTGACGAGGGGGCTGACGAAATTGATGCTGTGTTAAATATAGCCGCCGTGAAAAGCGGAAACTGGAACCACGTCCGACACGATGTGGACGGCATTGCCCGCGCTATCGCCATCCGGGGCCGCACCTCCAAACTCATCCTGGAGTGCGGGCTGCTGACCGAGGCCGAAATCCGTCAGGGAGTCGAGATGGCCCGAGAGGTCGACTTCCATTACCTGAAAACCGGAACTGGGTTTCACGGGCACCCGGCCACACCCGATATGGTGCGTTTGCTCAAGTCCCTCGCCGGTGAAAAGATGAAAATAAAAGCCTCTGGCGGCATCCGAACACGGACCGGTGCCGAGGCATTGGTCAAGGCCGGAGCCGACCGCCTGGGTACATCCGCCAGCCTTGCCATTGTGCAGGGTTAGTAAAGACTGGTGCGTTCGCCCATCCTTGTCTACAGCCAGATAACCTCCAACCAGAAATCCTCCAACCTAACTGTATATGCGAATTGCAGTCTTTTTACTTGCGTTTTTTGCGGGATCATTTCGGGCTGGCGCCCAAACGGTGGCTACAAACGCCGATCCGGCTATTGAGCAATTAGTGCGGACGTGGGTGGCTCAAAACCGGGCAAACCCCCGTATCGAAGGCTGGCGCATCCAGATCATGTCCAGTACCGACCGGCAGCTTGTGGAGTCGGGCAAAAGCCAGTTTTTGAGCCTGTATCCGGGTTTTTCTGCCGACTGGGTACACGAAAAACCCTACTACAAACTACGAGTCGGCGCATTCCAGAATCGACAAGAGGCTCTTTCCTTTCTGATTCAGATAAAAAACGACTACCCGGACGCTTACCCGACTCGAGATCCCAAAATCCACCCGCGCGATTTCCTGAATTAAGAGCCTATCCGAAAACCCCCTTTGAGGTTTCCGGATAGGCTCTAAGACCGAGTTTCAATTATCAATTAATTCGCCTCGGCACTTAAATACGCCCAATGAAAGGCTTCAAAAATACGGCCACTGGCATACAGGAGCTGGATTACATCCTGCTGACCTGCTACATCGCCCTTGTAATGATCGGGTGGGTCATGATCTATTCGGCCAGCGGTGGCACGGCAGCCCAGGTATTCGATCTGGGCAACAGCGCGGGCAAGCAGCTGTTTTTCATCGTCGTCTGCACCGTGATTTTCTTTTTTATCCAAATGTCCGATTGGACGTTTTGGCGCACGTTGGCCATGCCGTTCTACCTCATCTCGTTAGTGTCGCTGGTTGGCACTATCGTTTTGGGCCGGGAGGTGAATGGAGCCAATGCGTGGTACCAGATCGGCGGATTTACCTTTCAGCCCTCGGAGATAGTCAAGTTTAGCACCTGTTTGGCGATAGCCAGCTACCTGAGCGCTACCGGCGTGACGCTGCGCGAAATTAAGCCGCGCATGTACACAGCAGGCCTTTTTTTGATTCCTGTGTTGATAATTTTGTTGCAAAAAGACACTGGTTCGGCCCTGGTGTTTTTTTCCTTCGTGCTGGTGATGTATCGCGAAGGCTTGCCGTCGGGATGGTACGCGCTGGGTTTTGGCACGGCGTTTATGGTCATTCTCGGACTGCTGTTTCCCGCCGCCGATGTGGCCGCTGTACTGATGTTGGTGGCGAGTATGCGGATCATTTCCGAATACCAAAATGCCCGGCCATGGTGGGTGGCGGCCCTGTTGCTTACCCCCCTAGCCCTGTGGTGGCGCGATGTGTGCCTGTGGGCCTGGCCGCTCGTGGCCAAGCATATTTTGAACAAACCCCTGACTGCCGAAAGCCAGGCCGCCGGGCTGCCGCTCGGCCCGTACTGGGTCATGGCACTGCCGCTGTTGTTTTTATTGATTGTTTTTTTGAAAAGCTATCTGCGCAAACCCTTCCTGATTCAGCGACGACTTCAACTGATCGCCCTGGTGCTCACGCTGGCCTGCGGTGAGGTTTTTTTGGCCGAGCTCGGGTATTCGCTCATGGCCCCGCACCAGCAACAACGCATCCGAATATGGCTGAACCCTTCCGAAATGACCACCGACGCACGTGGCTCAGCCTACAACCTGTTGCACTCCAAGATGGCTATCGGCTCTGGCGGCTTATTGGGCAAAGGACCGCTGAACGGCAACATGACCAAACTCAAGTATGTGCCGGAGCAAAGTACTGATTTCATTTTCTGCACGGTCGGAGAGGAGCACGGCTTCGTAGGCGTGGTAGGCGTCGTGGGCCTGTTTTTCGTCCTGCTCTACCGAATTACCCAGCTAGCCGAACGCCAACGGTCCAACTTTTCCAGAATTTACGCCTACGGTGTAGCGGGTGTAATTTTCGCCCACGTCATCATAAATATAGGTATGACGATGGGCCTGTTCCCGATCATCGGTATCCCGCTACCTTTCATTAGCTACGGCGGCTCGTCGCTCATTGGTTTCACGCTGATGATCGGCGTACTGCTCAAACTGGACAGCCGACGGAATTTGGCTTGATTGGGTTACGAGTCTTTTGGAAATGTACTGGACAAGCAGCGTTTCCACATGTTAAAACCTCTTGCCCCTGAAAACCTTAACGACTTTGCCAAAATATGCTGCAAAAAGCCCGCGTTTGACTCCGCGATTTGCTGCTGCAAACAAGGGGTTGAACGGGTTGAGCGTTAAATTTTTCAATTTCGTCCGCAAAAGATTTCAAAGGTTTCACTCCGAAAAAGGAAAAATCTACCTTTGCCAACCTTAACCAGCAAAAGCGTCATTTTTTTACCGCCCTTTTGCCAACACTAGAAGTTCACATCCAAACAACATAGTCTGCCTGTCTATGAAAAAAACTGCTCTACACGCTCGCTTGCTCGGTCTCGTGCTGTTCCTGTCGGCTACGGCAATTCAAGCCCAAGACATCCATTTCTCTCAGTTCTACATGAGCCCCCTGAACCTCAACCCGGCCATGACCGGTGTGATGAACTGCAATCACCGCCTTGTGGCCAACTACCGCAACCAGTGGTCGTCCATCCTCGGCCCGAACGCTTACAACACGTACTCGGCATCGTACGACCAAAAAATAGCCGTAGGTCGCTACGACTACTTCGGCCTCGGTGGCACGCTATGGGCCGACAAGGCTGGCGAATCCGAGTTTGCTACCATGCAAGCCCGCATTTCGGGTTCGTATGCCAAAAAAATGGGCGGCTACCGCCGCAAAGCCCACTACCTCGTGTTTGGTGGTGATCTCGGCGTGAGCCAGCGCAGCATCAACAGTCTCGCTCTCCGCTGGCCCAGCCAGAACAACGGAGCTGGCGAGTACGATCCGAATCAACCTGGTGAAAACATTGGCGATCCGAACTTCATGTTCCTCGATATGTCCGCGGGCCTGCTGTGGTTCAGCGTGTTTGATGAGGACAACAACTTCTACTTCGGTGCGTCCTTTAGCCACTTGAACCGAGCCAACCAGTCGTTCGGCAACCAGAGCATTCCGCTGTACGGGAAATTCACCCTGCACGCCGGCGGCGAGTTCATGGTCGGCAAGCGTTTCGGCCTTATCCCCGGCGCGGTCACGTTCTTCCAAGGCCCGTCGTTCCAGGTGAACGCCGGTAACTCGTTCAAGTTCCTGCTCGGCAACAGCCGCCGCTACCACCAGGCTTTCCAGCTCGGTATGTGGGCACGTATGGCCAACAAACTCGAAGACGGCAAGCTGATTGACGCGTTCATCCTCAGCACACGCTTCGACTACGAGCAGTTCACCATCGGCTTTAGCTACGACATCAATACCTCCAGTTTGTATACGGCCTCCAACGGCAACGGCGCATTCGAGTTTTCGCTGTTGTACAAGATTTGCGGGCCGGAGCGCCGCGGTGTGTACTGCCCGAATTTCTGACCTGGGCGATACGTTCCGTGTTTAAATTCTGAAAAAGATTTTCGTAGGTTTGTGCCCTGCGGAAATCTTTTTCGTTTTTAGCATTCTATCTAAACCAAGACACTATGTTCGGCAACAATAAAAACACAGAAGAACCCAAATCTCAAGCCGCTACATCCCCCTCCAGTTCGTTGAACACCCTCGTGAAAGGCACCACCGTGGAAGGCACCCTGCGCTGCGATAGCGACCTGCGAGTGGATGGCACTATCAAGGGCAAACTCAACTGCAAGGCCAAGGTAATCATCGGCCCCACTGGTATAGTGGAGGGCGAAATACAGTGCGCCAATGCTGTCGTTGAGGGCCGTTTCAAAGGTATCCTGCACGTCAGCGAACTACTCAATGTACGCGAAACCGCCGAAGTGGAAGGCGATATCACCACCAACAAATTGGTCGTGCAGAGCGGCGCCCGGTTCAACGTGACGTGCAAGATGGACTCCGGCAGCGCCAACGGTATGTCCAAACCAACCGACGAAACAACCGCTGCTAATGCTACAACCAAAATCGCCGGAGGAAAAGCGGAAGTCCGAAATTAAGGCTTGGGCACGGTACAGCGGCTTGGCGTTCCAGCTGCTCGGCGCCTGCCTCGCTGGCGTATTCATCGGGCGCTGGCTGGACGCCAAAATGCAGCTCGAGCGCCCGTTGTGGGCGGTTTTTTTGACCATTTTTTTCATGGTCGCCTCTCTGGTTTCGTTGTATCGGCAACTGAAATAGACTCAGCCAACCTGCTCTTAACTTGACAGACCACAGAAATTGAGCAACAAATCATTTTTCATTTACCTGATCTGTACGAGCACTGGCGCTGGCGGAGCGTTGGCGGCGTTGCTTGCCCTGTTCCCTTCGGCGCAAGCACATGCTGGATTCGCCGTTGGCACATTAGTGCTGTTTGCCATAATTTGCGCGGGACTTTTTTTCGCCGGGAAAAACGCTGCAGGCAGCAGCAGTAAAGTGGCATTCAACAACCTGGTCGCGGTCTCCGTTTTCGCTAAAATGTTCGTCTCCATAGCCGTACTTTTTGCCTACCAGCAAACAACCCACCCCGAAAATACCTGGTTCGTCGGCATTTTTCTGCTCACCTACCTGATCTACACCGTGTTCGAGGTATGGTTCATGACCAAATTGGGTAAACAGGTTTCCGGTTAGTGGGTTTCTGGTTAGAGGGTTAGGGGGTTAGAAGGTTGTTCTTGGGGTTTGGCATTTCGAGCAAATCAGTCGAGACTGTTCAAAAAACTGTGTCACCACCCCATTTCTTCAAAATGCCAAACCCCAAGTACAACCTTCTAACCCTCTAACCAGAAACCCCCTAACCCTCTAACCAGAAACCTCCTAACCTTTTATGCCTACCTATTTCGATCTCGTGTATGCCGTTGTACGGCAGGTACCTCCGGGGCGGGTGACGACTTACGGGGCTGTTGCCGACTTTTTGGCGCTGGGCGCCTCGCGCATGGTCGGTTGGGCGCTGAACCACAGTTTTTCGAGCGGTGGCGTACCCGCGCACCGGGTGGTGAACCGCAAGGGCGAACTCAGCGGCCGCAACCATTTCCCCACGCCCACGCTCATGCAGGAGCTGCTGGAGCGCGAGGGGGTTCGGATAGAAGACAATCGGGTAGTAAATTTTGACAAACACTTTTGGCATCCAACCGAAGGGCTTGGCGAAGATTGGGAGCCATTTGATTGATTAAGGAACGTGTGAGAAATAACTTGTGAACTTTGAAGGCCTTATTTTTCGTCATGCAGCGTTGCTCGTCGGTCACGTAG
>JBJXEZ010000292.1:0-29316 GCA_046153695.1 Saprospiraceae bacterium | reverse complement strand
AAACCAATGCCCGTTCGACTTGCATGTATTAGGCCTGCCGCTAGCGTTCATCCTGAGCCAGGATCAAACTCTCCATAGTGTGTTCTTTCGACCACATCGGATCATTCCAATCTGACCGTTCTTTCTTACCTGAATTATTCTGGCTATTTATAATAATGTCCGTTCCCTTACGGTACACCGAACATCAGTTTTGCAAAGCATTTCGCTTGCCGATCTCTCAATGAACTTTTTATATTTCTGACCGCTCATCTGCGGCGAAAAATGTCATCTTGTTTACTTTGCCCAAAAAAGGGGATGCAAATGTACGCTCTTATCTCCCCATCGTTCAAACTTTCCACTAAACTTTTTTCAAACATCTTTTCAACACTTAATCCACATCTCTAAGCAAACACTGCATTCTGTTCTAAGCGGGCGCAAAGGTACAAGTACATTTCAAAGGGCAAAATACTCGGTCAAAATTTTTTTTAATTTTTCTGCATTTTCACACCCTGATTTGACTGCATGCCACACGTCAAACGAATGCTGACAAAACAATATGCCGAATGTATGCTTCTGACCGTTCACTCACCATCGCAGAATTTGCTGCCCTCCCAATTTATCCAAGGGTGCCCTATTTTTCACGCACTTCATATACTTGAACATCTGCTCGGCCTACGCGCTGCTTTTTTAACTGCTCCGGCAGGAACTCATAAACAATCGGGTAAACTACACGCCGCTTTTCCCCCGCAACCAACGGCCCTGAACGGTCCATGTGCATGGATTTGGCATGTTTTACCGGGTCTATCATCTGTGCAAAGTACAGGCGTTGATCTTCATTTCCATAAACCAGGTAAACCAGCCGATACAACTGGGCGGTGTCGGGAAGCGGGTTTTCGACTGTAGCTTGCGAGTTGAACGCAAGTTCAATGATTTTAGTCGAATCTTGTGGATCGGTGCGTTGTACACGAATCCCGCCCCCGTTTTCGGAAGTGACGAGTATTGGCCCGGGCTCTTGCAAGAGCACACCTGCTAGTTCCATGCGGCATTTGGAAGGAGAGCCGGCGATTTGGTTGAGCGGAACAGCGCAAAAAAATGACGTTGCTCCGCTCGGTGGTACGGCATCGGCAAAAGCGCGTATCACGAAACTGGAATCGCCGTTTACAGTGAGTACCCGGTCGGCAGAGTCTAATACTGTGAGCCGGTTCCAGATGCGCACCCAGTCATAGGATTTGTTGTCGACTATACTGACTATGCAAAAAAAATCGCCGCTGATAAAGCAGTTCTGATCGCGGTACTCAATGTAGGATAGCGTAAGTCCTTTCGGCAAGGGGTCTGGCTGAAATTTGATGGAAGCCGGGTCGAAACCGAGATTGGCTTCCGGTTCTTTGGGCGAATCGCCGTTGCAAGAGGCTGCATGGCACAGTATGGCGACGGCCAATGCTACGAACACAAACGACTGGGTTTTACGCATACTCGAAGTGTGGTTAGTTTATTTTGAAAGTACGTTCATGGCGCGTTCTAAACCGATTGACACGAACGCCTTGGTTATCTCGGCCGCTTTTTCAAGAATATTTGGCAGCTCGGCGGCCTCGTCCGGTGCCCATTTACCAAGAACAAAATTCACTTGTCGGCCACGAGAAAAATCACTCCCAATGCCGATCCGCAGACGCGGATAGGCATCAGTGCCCAAAATTTCCTGAATGTTCTTCAGGCCGTTATGGCCCCCGTCCGAGCCTTTGGCCCGAAGGCGGATCTTGCCAAACTCCAGGTTTAAGTCGTCACAAACAACAAGGCAGTTTTCGTTTGATATTTTTTCCTTTTGCAACCAGTACCGAACGGCCTTGCCGCTTACATTCATATAGGTGTTGGGTTTGAGCAACACCAGCACTCGGCCTTTGTAGCGTACTTCAGCGAGTTCGCCGTGGTGATCGTCCTTCCAAGTGCCTTCCATCTGGCGGCACAACAGATTGACCACGTCGAATCCGACATTGTGCCGGGTGCCGTCGTACTCATAGCCAATATTGCCTAAACCTGTTATTAGGTACTTCACTAGGATGCGGTTTTGAAAAGCGCCGCAAATGTAGCGCAAGGGCACCAATTTTGCCCACTACATCAAATCCTTTCCAACCAATTTTGCAAAAACAACTTGAAGTTGTCCGTTGGAAAAGTCCCGTGGCGGAGGCCCGTCGTGCGGCTGAGCTGCCGTATGGCAGCATCAAGGTCAAAGGATCGCTGATTTTCTGCTATGAAAATGTTCTGGCCTGACAAAAAACCGGCGAGGTACTCTTGCTCCGTCTGGCCAGGTGTGGGAATCAGAACGGCTTTTTTGCCAAGTCCCGCCAAGTCCATTACACTGCTATACCCCGAACGTGTAACCAGCACTTTACTCGCCATGAGCACATCGTTGAGGTCGCTGGAAGTGAGGTAGGACACCACTTCGATATTGTCGGCAACGTAATAGTGTTTTTTTGACTGTGTCTTTCCCTGCACAAAAATGAACTTGTGTGGCATAAAAACCGCCTGCTCCAGTAGCAACTGCTCTAATATACTGCGCTGTGGCTCAGGGCCGGACAGCACCACAGCGACATCATATTCCGGGTCGGCCTCATAAGCCCGCATTCGAGTGAGTATGCCCACGAATTGAGTATCCTTGTGCAGAATTTTTCCGTGCGAAAGGGCTCCCGACAAACCGGGTGCTTCAGCAACATCAGGCACCCACACCGAGTCAAATTTGCTAATTGCCAACCGAAGGATATAGTTTGCTACCCAGTTTAGCACCCTGCCCGGTACGCGGGGGTGAAGTTGGTGGCTTAGTATCACATTATTGGAATGAGCAGAAAAACAGCCGTAGCGGTTGTCAGAAATGATACCATGGATGCCATGTTCGCGAACCAGGCTCCCTACGGCTTCGTGCTCATGGCGGATTGCCCAAAAGATTCGGGGTAATTGCTTACTGATATTCCAGGCCATGTTGGCCGACTCATAGCGGATACGGTAGGATGGCAGTTCAAAAATTGGCAGGTGCGGGAATTCGGCCTGTAGCAAGTGTAGCGCAACGCCGTCAGAGGCCAGCATGACGTCTGCCCCCTGATGCTCCAGCTCCTTAATGAGCGGAATGCAACGGGTAGCATGACCAAGCCCCCAGTTAAGTGGTGCAACAAGGATACGTTTCAAAACAAGACGGCGTTTGTCAAAAGTCCCCAAGGTCAAAAACAATTTTTTGACCGAGTAATATCAATTGGGGTACTTTCGCCTTTGTAAAAGTAAACGGTTCACAGGAATCACACGAACACTATTTTTCATTGCAAGTTAAAAAAGCCGATATGGCAGAGAAAAGAACAACCTTATCAAAAAAATTCAACTGGTGGCATGTCGCAATTTTTCTCTTCATGCTGGGCATGATCGTAATGGAAAGCTGCAGCCTATTTAAACCCAAGTGCAACTGCCCACATTTTTAACAGTGGTCAAGGTAAATGCGTGTTTACGTTTCTGTTGCGACTTGTGCCCTGAAACGTAAACACGCGTTTTAGCCCAATCGTATTTCGTCGTCGTTGCCGACAAAGAAGCGATATTCGCTGAGCTGGTAGTCCGAATGCGGTACCAAGCGCACCCATTTATTGTATTTCCAAAACCAATTCCAGCGAATGCTCCTCCAGCCGCGCCGCAGGTAAGCCTCGATGTAGGGGTGTGCCCGCAGGTAAAGATCGCCCTTGGGTCTCGACTGCATGACGAACTCCAAATCGCGTTCAATCTCGTCGGTCAGCAAAATAGTAGCGTTCACTTTGCCTGTCCCGCCGCATGAAGGGCAGGCTTCGGCGGTGTCCACAGCCACTTCCGGACGGGCTCGCTCGCGGGTGATCTGCATGAGACCAAACTTGGAAAGGGGCAATATGGTGTGCTGTGACCGGTCGCTTCGCATGAATCCCTCTATTGACTTGGCGAGCAACTTTCGGTGATCCACATTTTTCATGTCAATAAAATCCACTACGATCAGCCCACCGATGTCACGTAGTCGTATCTGACGGGCGATTTCTTCCGCTGCCTCCAGGTTGACCTTGTAAATACTTTGATCTACATCGCCTGAAGTCATTTTGTGACCACTGTTCACGTCAATGACGTGCATGGCCTCTGTTTTTTCGATGACGATGTAGGCTCCACTGGGCATAGTGGCTGTTTTACCAAAAGCAGCCTTGATCTGTCGTGTGACACCGAATGCGTCGAATACAGGTTTGTTACCGCTGTACATTTGGACGATACCGACCTGGTCAGGGCTGATGGTCTGGAGATACGTCCGAATTTCGGCGTACAAATCCTTGTCGTTTACAACAATCTTGCTGAACAAGTCCGTCAGCAAATCGCGTAGCACGCTGGCTGGCTTGTCCAGTTCACTGAGCAGTTTAGCGGGTGGTACTACGGTCTTCAATTGTTTGTAAATCTCCTCCCAACGGCCCACCAAATGGGTGAGTTCTTCGTGCAATTCCTGCACTTTTTTCCCTTCGGCGGCTGTTCGCATGATCAACCCGAAGTTTTTGGGGCGGATACTTTCGGCTAGCGTATGCAGGCGTTTTCGCTCCTCGTTGCTGTCAATTTTTTTAGAAACCGTGACCGAATCAGCAAACGGAGTAATCACCATGTAACGCCCGGGAAGGTTCAGTTCGCAGGACAGACGTGGGCCTTTCGTTGAGATCGGTTCTTTTAAAATCTGGACTAACACCGGGTGCCGCTTGTTCAGCACTTGATCAATCTTGCCCGTTTTTACGATCTCTTCCTCAAACTTGAAGTTGTCCAGTTTGTGCGTGTTGATACCGCCGTTCATCACTCCGTTCGTCCATTTTATAAGCGAACGCAGCTTTGGTCCCAAGTCGGTGTAGTGCAAAAAAGCATCCTTCCGATGGCCAATGTCAATAAAGGCTGCGTTCAGCCCGGGCATTTGTTTGCGGATTTTGCCAATCAGGATGTCGCCGACGGTAAAATTGTTGTTTGTTTTCTGATGGTGCAGCTCGACCAATTTGTCGTTTTCCACCAATGCCATTTCTACTCCCGTAGCTGTGACATTAATAATGAGTTCTTTTTCCACGATAAGCGAAGATGGTTTTCGTTAGGCTTGGCGATGGTGCCTACCCGCAGTAAAACAGCAAAAGGCACACATCCCGGTCGCCGGAAATCGGTGCGGCAAAAGATAGTACCATCGAAAGTGCAACAGGTTGCCGCTATTTTCAACGGCAACGGCAAGAAGCCATCGGCAAGTAGGTTCCCAGGTTTGGGAGGGGCGAGCAGCAGATTCGGTTTAGAATCGGTTTTGTTTGGCAGAAAAGGGCATGGTTGCTTGCCGATTGGGTTGCGGGGCTGTGCAAAAAAAGGACAAAAGTCCGGCCAATGGCAAAGAGGCTGTACAAGAAAAGCAAAAACAGGGGTTTAATGGAGAATGGTTGGGGCCAAGTGCGCTGTTTTAACTTTTGTAAGGGTAACCAAATGCCAAAAGCAGAAGCTGCACCAAATGGATTGGCCATTTGATACAGCTCCCTGGTTCGACGGTGCCGTTAAGCGCAGATTCCCGTGTCCGATTACCCAAAAAACCGGGTAACCGGTGCTGGCGATTCAAGCACTAACGGTTCTTTTTCTTGTGTCGGTTTTTGCGCAAGCGCTTCTTGCGCTTGTGGGTGGCAATTTTGTGACGTTTGCGTTTTTTTCCGCAAGGCATACGTTTCGAATTATAAGTGGTGAATAAATAGTGGGCGGGGTCTGAAAGTATCTGGTTAGTAGGATGAAGGTCTTTGGAGAAGGCTTGTTCAGCCCGCCAACCAGCAACTCTCAACCCCCATTATCTGCATAAACGTTGATATTCTTTTGCTTTGTCAGCATTACCGAGCCCTTCATAGGCTCTGGCCAACAGGCAAGGGGTATTTGCGTTTTTGGAATCGAGCGACCAGGCCTTTTCAAGGCGCTGAACGGCTCGTTCCCATTGGCCGGTTTTTATAGCAAGCCGGCCGAGAGCGTTGTAAACAGCTGGATTATCAGGGTGCTTGGTCTCTAATTCGCGCAATTGTTTTACGGCTTTCATCGGGTCGTCGGCAGCGGGGTTTTCGGCAAAAACTAGTGCCAGATTGACCCGATGTTCTACGTTCCCGGGGTTGAGAGAAGCCGCACTTTCAAATGCATTTACTGCATGCGAAGCGCAGAAATCTCGAACCTTGGGGTTTTGTTGTACAACCAGCGCTTCATAAAACGTGGCCCCAGCTACCGACCATGCTTCATCCGTTTGAGCCAATTGTGCAACCTGTTCGGCTACGCCGCCTGCTACTTCGGGATGCCCTTCGGCAAACCACCAGCCAGACAGGCGTTTAAGAGATTCAATTTTTTCGACATCCGTACCGGCAACCGACGTGTTTTGTTCTAAACGCAACAGTTCAGCGGCCTGTTTTTCAGTTAGATGCGCCTTTGCTTCATCCAGAAGTGATTCAAACGCCAGGCTCGTCTGTTGAATGGCTCGCGAATGCTCGACCTTTTTTTGATTTGCAGCAACGGTGCCAAAACCAAAATAAAGCACGCAAAAGATAGCCAGTGCGCCCAACATCGCAACATACTGTGGTTTGCTCATGGCTGCACTCGGTTAGTCAAATACGGCAAGGTACGTTTGAGAAGTAGCCCTCATCAATCCTCACTTTGGTCGGACGGAAGGGACGTGACATTTTTCTTAACTTGCTCAATAAAGACTTTAGCAGGCTTGAAAGACGGAATAAAATGCTCCGGAATCTCAATAGACTTGCCTTTTTTGATGTGACGGCCAATTTTTTTCGCGCGTTTTTTGATCACAAAACTACCAAAGCCACGAACGTAAACGTTCTCGCCCTCCTGAAGGGTGGCTTTGATCTCTTTGAACAGCGCTTCGAGCGAAACCAGCACATCAACCTTAGCTACACCGGTTTTCTCGGAGATGGCATTCACAAGATCGGCCTTTCTCATCTTTTAGTAAGTTGATTTTGAACAAGTTGTAATAAAAAATTGGTTGTCTCCAAAAACGAGACGCAAAGATCGAACAATTTTCTGCCCACACAAATTTTCGTTCTACTTTTTGCAGCACTAACAAGTGCTCAAAAACATTTTTCCCAAACGTTGACTTATGCGGGGCTGATCAAAATTCGGTTGCAAACTTACTCTTTACCAATACATTGCATACCGTTTTGGCAAAAATACTTTTCACAAGCCGGGCCGCAGGGTATTTTGTCTACCTTTGGCCCGCCCCAATTCGTTGTTCCAAACTCAATTCCATAACATGCTTCTATCCATGACCGGCTACGGCCGTGCCACCGGCAGCCATGCCGGAAAATCGATCTCCGTCGAACTGCGGGCCCTCAACTCCAAACTGACGGACCTGAAAATGCGCTTTCCCGGCGATTACAAAGAAAAAGAACTGGACCTGCGCAAAATAGTGGTAGACCACGCCGAGCGTGGAAAAATCGACCTGCTCGTGGACGTACAAAGTGCCGATGGTGCAGCGCTCGTCAGCTTGAATGAAGGCCTTTTCAGGGGCTACTATCGGGAAATATCCCGCCTCGCAGACGAACTCAACATGCCTAAAGAGGACATTTTGACTGCCATCATGCGTATTCCAAACGTTGTGGCAAATCCTTCCGGCGAACTCGATGAAAACGAATGGATAGCCGTTTGTAAAGTGGTGGAACAAGCCTTGAACAACCTCCGCGCATTCCGCCGGCAAGAAGGAAAGGCTTTGGAATCAGACCTGCGCCTTCGGGTCACGAACATTTTAGTCAACCTGGCCGAGATAACCCCATTCGAACAGGAGCGCTTTGGGCGCATGCGCGAGCGACTGCGCACCAACATGGAAGAAGCATTCGGAAGGGACAATCTCGACACCAACCGCTTCGAACAGGAAATCCTGTATTACCTCGAAAAAATGGACATTACAGAAGAAAAAGTTCGTCTTGAGCAGCACTGCAAGTATTTCATCGAACAAATCGAGGACCAAAGCAAGCCTGCTGGCCGAACACTAAACTTCATTAGCCAGGAAATGGGCCGCGAAATCAATACCCTAGGAGCAAAAGCATACGATGCCGATATTCAACGACTTGTCGTCCAAATGAAAGACGAACTGGAGAAAATCAAGGAACAATTGGCTAACGTGCTTTGATTCGACTCATCTCATCAAGTACCCTTTTTAGCAAATCATAAAATTTTTCCACGGCCGGTACATGCACGCGCTCGTCAGGCGAATGCGCGCCAGTGATCGTCGGCCCGAACGAAATCATGTCCATACCCGGATACTTGCCGCCGAGAATACCGCACTCCAAACCAGCATGTATGGCCTTGATCTCCGGTTCTTTGCCGTACAGGTCGGTGGCCACTTTTCGGCAGGTTTCCAACAATTGCGACCCCATGTTTGGCTGCCACCCCGGATAGCCATCGGTATGCACCACCTTGGCGCCAGCCAGTTTTAACCCGGCACCTACACTGGCAGCGATATACCGCTTGGCACTTTCCACCGAACTGCGCTGGTTGGTGCCAATAGTCAGGCTTTGGTTGTCGCTGACGATGGTGGCCAGGTTGGTGGATGTTTCCACCAAATCCTCAATATCGGTGCTCATACGTACTACGCCATGTGGTAGTGCCAACAGGGCACCGAGCACTTTTTTTGCAAATGGTTTGGCATAAACCGTAGCAGGCATCGGAACCGGTTCCAGCGACACGCGCACGCCGCCGTCTGCTGTGCGGAATTCATTTTGAAAATCCTGCTCACAACGCGCCACTACAGCCTTGGCCTTTTCCAATACGGCATCGGGCAAAAGTACCGTGGCCTCTGCCTCGCGGGGAATAGCATTGCGTTTGCTACCGCCTTCCATCGTCGTTGTTTGCGGAGCCAATGGCTGCAAAGCCAACAATGTTCGCGCCAGCAACTTGATAGCGTTGGCTCGCCCGATGTGGATTTCCATACCGGAGTGCCCGCCCTTCAGGCCTGAAATACGCAAGGCAAATGCGGTGTGCCCGATGGTCGTTGCAGGCACATTTTTAACCAAAAACTTACCAGATGTGTCCATCCCGCCAGCGCAACTGATGCAAAACACCTCGTCCTCCTCCGTGTCGAGGTTGAGCAGGTATTTTCCCTTGAGCATTTTTGTTGAAATCTGGTTCGCCCCTGTCAGCCCGGTTTCCTCGTCTACTGTGATGAGTATTTCCAACGGCCCGTGAACGGCGGTCGGGTCGGCTGCTATTGCCAGAGCAGCGGCTACTCCTATTCCGTTGTCGGCTCCAAGCGTGGTGCCGTCTGCCGCAATCCATTCACCCTGGCGAACAAGGCGTATGGGATCGCGGTCAAAATCGTGCTCGGTGCCGCGGTTTTTTTCACAAACCATATCGCTGTGGCCTTGGAGCACCACAATGGGCGACTTGCCCCTGCCCTTGGTGGCCGGAACGCGCGCGACGAGGTTGCCCACCCTGTCTTTCGAGTATTTCAGGCCCATACTCTGAAACAGTTGCTCAAAATAGGCGGTGATCCGCTCCTCTTTTTTCGAAGGGCGCGGGATTTGAGCGATTTCATAAAACCGCTGCCAGAGTAATTCGGGTGAGAGGCCCTGAATGGCTTGACGTGATGACATACTGTATTTGTTCGTTGGTAAGTGCGTGTTTAATTTGTAATCGCCAGAGTACTTGTCTTGTTATCCCGTTGCTACCCCACCCTACCGGCGGCGGTCTTCGTCCAGCACCGATTCGATGCGCTCCAGGCAGTCCAAATAGTGGGCGCGACTCAATGCATCGTTTACGGATCCGTAAGCAGCCGACAAGTCGGAACGCAATTGGCGCAAATGTGCCAGCGCCAGCGACGGAACATCCGTATTTCGCAGATTTGGCCCAGCCGCAGCACCAAAACTCCCTGCAGAACTGGATACCACAGGCGCGGGCCGGTATAAGCCGATCAGCCTGTCCACGTATGATTTTTGCAAATTGCGGCGGAAAATACTCACGGGTGTTCGGGCTGTCATTTCTGACCAAATCCCGTTCCTCAAATCCTCGAGCAGGTTACTCACGGAGTACGTTTTCGGATCGAGCGCTTCGTTTTCGATCATCCGCTGCAAGCGGCTGGCGCCAAATAGACTGCTCAGCGTATTTTCTTGCAAACGCTGCACCGCTGCTACACCATTATCTGGCCGAAGCAGGTTCAGGATTTTGGGATCAATCAACCATTCCGGCGTTTGAAACAGGTTTTTTTGCAAAAAAGCCACGGCAGCACGCTGCCGGTCGGCAGGCGCGGCCTCGTACACTGCTCCAGGTTGGTCGTAGGTTTTCGGCGTTTCAAAAACACCACCCACCCACTTGGTTACGTGGCCGACGTAGCGGGTGTACTGGCCCACCACGTTGTTATACTGCTCGTTGGCCAACTCATAGGTTTGGGCTTCTTCTTTTGTCCAAACGGCCGAGTTGGGCAGAATACGCTGGAGGTTTTTGATGCCGTACTCGGAGGCAAGAACGGAGTTGTCGCCAAGGTCTTCACTTTGAGCACGAGGGTCATACGAACTGCTTTCGGTCAAAAAGTGCAAACGCGGGTTATTGGCGGCTTTGTCCAGGTACATGCGGTTGAGCACTTTTTGGTCTTCCTCAGCATCCTTGGTATTGTAAATCGGCTTATAACCCCACTCAATGGCCCAGCGATCATAGTCGCCTACGCGGGGAAAGAGGTCGGCAATACCGTCCTCGGGCTGGGCTACATAGTTGAACCGGGCATAGTCCATAATGGAAGACGTGTGGCCATTGGCGGCGAGGAAAGCCTTGTCGCGCAGTTTTTCAACAGGCGTAGCGTAGCTGGCGCCAAAGTTGTGGCGCAAACCAATGGTGTGCCCCACCTCATGCGCAGCCACAAAGCGTACAAGCGCACCCATGAGCTCGTCGTCCAACTCATTTTTGCGAGCACGCTGGTCCACAGCAGCGGTCTGGGTAGTGTACCAGGTTTTGAGCAAGCGCATCACATTATGGTACCAACCAATGTGGCTCTCAATGATCTCCCCCGTTCGCGGGTCGTTCACATTGGGGCCATAGGCGTTCTGGATATCGGAAGCAAAATAGCGGATGACCGAAAACCGCGCGTCCTCAAGGCTCATCGTAGTATCATTTTCGGGCCAGTCACGGGCTTGAATAGCATTCTTCCAGCCCGCTTGCTCGAACGCAGGTTGCCAGTCCTCCACGCCTTTTTTCAGCGACGAGCGCCATTTCGGCGGTGTAGCCGGGTCGATATAAAACACGATCGGCTTGGCCGGTTCGATCTTTTCTCCTTTTTGTTGGCGGCGGGCGTCGGCCTCATTTTTAGCCTCCAAACGCCAGCGAACGACCACCGTCTCATCTTCGGCGCGTTGCTGGTCGTCTTCGTATACCGTGCGGCCAGTGGCAAAATAGCCTACACGCGGATCGAACAAGCGCTTGCGAAACGGCGTACGTGGCAGCAGAATCAGCGAATTATTGATCTCGAAGGTGACTGCGCCAGCGTCCAGGCCGCCGGGCAAATTGACGGTACCGGGCGACTCTTCGCGCAACGACGGCGGCGACACCTTATACGTTTTCACCGTCCGCACCTCCATATTTATCGGGTATGAGCGAATGCTTTCGATATACGTGCGTTCTTTTTGCAGTTCGCCCATTTTGTACAGCTGCTTGGTAGTGGGCTGCAGGCCAAAAACCGCATTGTCTTCTTTGAAAAAATCCGTGACCTCAATGACCACCGACGTGTCTTTTCGGATGGATTTGACATCAAATGCAGCAGCGATGGGATCCACATTAGAATTGCGGACGGCTTTGTAAATCGGCTGAAGTGTGTCGGTACTCACATTGCGGTAGGCTACGGCCCGCACAAACACCTTGTCGGCGGGGCCGCGCTCAAAACGGATGACCTGCCGGTTGGCCTGTTCGCCACCGTACCCGGCACCTGTAGGCACCTTGGCCATACGAGTGATCGCCATGATTTCGCTGCCTAAAATCGAGTCCGGGATTTCGAGAAAATATTTGTCCTCAATCCGATGTACGGTCACCAAACCGGTCATGCTGACCGCTTTATCGGTTATGACTTCTCGGTACGGTTTCGGGCCTTTTTTCTCGTCCTTATCTTTTTTTCCGGTCGAATCTTTAGCCATAACGGCCGTTTTCTCGGCTACGGGCGGCAAGGTGTCGGGTTTGGGTGGGACAGGAGTTTCCTGAGCAAAAAGGCAATTGGCAGCAAGCAAGGCCAACGAAAAAAGCAAAAAACGGAGGGTGCAGTGTTGTTTCATGTTTGAAAAAAGGTCAAAAAACGGATTTCCGCCAACCCAAAACTCGGTGGCGGTAAAAATTTGAAAGGGCAATGTTAGGGAAAAACCATGTATTACTGGGCCTGCTGTTCCGCTCACGCTCTAAAACTTGAATCGAGCCTGAAACTTCCATTCGCTAAAACGGCCCGTCTGCGCCGATTCACTTCCCGCCACGCGCTGGATCGTTTGCTCGAAACGCCCTTCCAACCGCATCCAGTCGTTCACCCGCCAGTTCAGGTTGACAAAATACCGGGAACCACGCCCGGCGAAGCCAGGTATGCTGATGGCTGCAAAAAGGTCATTTTCAAATGCATAAACCCGTGCACCGTAGTCCTGCGTATCAAAAATCAAAAACCGCACCGTGCCCGATACTGGCGAACCGAGCGGCCGAACAACGGCCTCCTGATACGCCAGATAGCCCGTGGATCGCGGCTGCAGTGCCGCCTCGAAGCCCGTCCACTCAATCCGGCTCCGCATCTCAACGCCCGATCCGACTTTGTAACTAGCGTGCAGACGCAGGCGGCTTCGGCGGTTTTCGGTCAGCCCCGTTGCGCCCTCTCCGGTGGCATCCTGTTCCTTGATTTCCAAAAACCACATTGCGTACACGGAAACACCGCGCTTGGGTACCCAAACCACCCGGATCAAATATTCGCTGCCACGGGAGGGCGCGTTTACACCGAAGCGCAGCCACGGGTGCCGCCAAATGTCGGCGTAGGCATTGATCTGCCAGGTACGCCCAAAACGAACATCGGCACCGAGGTAAAGCCCCTCCTCGTTGTTCGCACCGGAGTTTTCGGCAAACGGCGCGGCGTACACCGACTGGTAGTCGCGCCCCAGACTGCGGTGCAGCACGGCGAGGGTCACATGGCGATCGGCGGTAAAAAGCAGGCCGTTCACGGTGGCCATGCCGCCGTTGTCGCTGCGGGCTATTTCGCCGAAGGCATACCAGTTGCGTTGCCGCCAATTGTAGTCCACGCTGGCACCGCTGAGCCGGTCGCCCCGAAAGGCAAACTGCCGGTACGGTGCGGGTGCAGGCAGCAAGGGTTTGTCGTAACGCAAGTGCAGGCCGTTCACAGACACTTGTCCATTTCGCCACTTTCGAGTAGCCGAAATACCGCCGACCCACTCGCGAATAGCATTTTCGTCTTCAATCTCGGCAGGTGTGCGGTGCAGGCCGGAGAGCTGAAGCGCCGTGAACGCCCGGTCGGCAAATTCCTGGTCGGTGGAGTCTGCCAGGGCCGCGATGTTCCCGTCGCGGTGCCGCCGGGAAATTAGGGCCGTTATTTCCCAGTTTTTTCCGAGGTTTATCGTAGCCGCTGCGCCGCGCAAAAAAGCGGCTTCGCCAAACGCGGCATACGGGCCGAGCCGAGCCCCGCCCCTGGCAATGGCCGATGTTTCGGCGCTCTTGCCTGCGGCAAAACGGGTTTGCAGCAACAACCCTTGGCCGAGACGGGCGGAGAAGTCGCCCAGGGCCAGTGTTTGCAGGGTTGTGTTGGCGTTTTGCAAAAAAAGGTGAGCGCTGTAAAAATCGAAACCATGCGTGTTGCTGCCCCGGAAAAAAGCCTCGCCGGGGTCGGTCTCCGCCGTAAAGCCGAAGCGCAGACGGTTGTCGAACGAGTGGCGGAATCGCATCGCCCAGGTGTTCGGTCCGCCCTCGGCGGCAGCGGGCAGGTTGGGGCGTACAGCCCGCCCCCAGCGTGCGATCAGTTCATTTTCGCCTTCGGAAAACCCACGCCAGAGCGACACATTCCGCTGGTTCAGGCCAGCGCCCACCGCGACGAAAGGCTGCACCCGGCGAATATCGGCGAGTTCCCAAGCGGGCACGGCCTGCAGTTCGTACTCGTTCAGGAGTGGCCCAAACTGGTCTCGGTAGCGGAGGAAGTTTTCTATCTGGAGCTCATTGAGCAGGCCAAGCACAGACAGGTCATTCCGCGTAGCGGCGTTTAGATCGAGCGGTCGCTGGCGCAGATTTTCCAAGTGTTCCAGTACTAATTGCACCTCCGATTCGGAAGCCTGCTCATTTTCGCGGAATATGTTTTCTAAAAGTTCGCCAGTGGCAGGCTCTTCCACCTGGGCTGGCAAAACCGCCGGGGCCAGGCAGAAGACCCATAAAATAACGAAGATCTGGTGTTTCCACCATAGCGGCGCAGTGGTGTGGAGGGAAATGACATCCCCTCGCCTCAGCGCCTTTTCCGAGAAAAAACTGAACTGCGAAAAGGCCCCTGGCAGCCATGCAGAAACCAAATTCAGGCATATTTTTGCGAGCAAAACAACGAGGCGCATTCCGTGCTTTGTTTTTGTGACCAAACACACAACTCAATTATGAAACACTGGACAACATGGGTCGAAATCCCGGCCGCCGACATCACTCGTGCGAAAAAATTTTACGAAACTATTTTTCAGGCCGAGATCGAGTCGCTGGATCTTGGCGATTTGCAAATGGCTGTTTTCCCGCACGGTGAAGTAGGTGCTGCCCTTTGCCAGCACGCATCGTACCGCCCCAGTGAAACGCACGGCCCGCTCATTTACCTGAACGGCAACCCGGATTTACAACTCGTTCTCGACCGGGTAGGCCCGGCAGGCGGCCGGATACTGCGCCCCAAAACACAGATTTCACCTGAGTTCGGCTACATGGCGTTTTTCGTTGACTCCGAGGGCAACCGCATGGCTTTGCACTCGGAGGCGTAAGCGATTATTTTTTTACAAATTTCCCCGCCCAGTATGGGTTGCCGTCTGCGTACAAAAGCACGCTGTACATACCGACTGGCAAATCGGATACATCAATCCGAAGAGCCGATCCACCGGTACCATCAATGGCCCGAAGCGTACGGCCCAACAGGTCGCTGACGCGAATGTCCACGTTCGTGGGGCTGTTTTCGGCGAATGCCAAAACAAGCTCGTCGGTTGCCGGATTGGGGTAGAGTGACACGCTGTTAGCGACGTTGCCCGGCAGGTCGGATGCCGAGGAAGTTTGCAATACGACGATGTTTTTTTCAGCGATGTTGGAACAGCCATTGGCAAAAACCGAGATCAACCTGGCCAGGTACGTGCCCGTTTGGGTGTAGGTGGCGGATGGGTTGGCGGTAGTGCTGGTTTGGCCATTTCCAAAATTCCAGTGCCGGGACGTGGATCCAGGCGCCTGCTCCGTGAATGCGACTGTGCCGCCGCCGGAAATGTAGGTCGTATCGGGCGTTGCTGTAAAACTGACGCTCGGCGCTACCTGTGTACTGACCGGTATCTGCACGGTGGTGCGCCCGCAAACAGAAGGCACTTCAATTTCCCAGTCGAAAAAGTAGTAGTAGAAAATCTGCGTGCTACCACCGCCAGATGGTGCTCCAGAGTGAATATTCACAACACCTGGAACCTGTTGAGGGTAGGTGTTGGTGGCCAATACTTGCTTAAGCGGGTTGGGGCTGCCGGAAGTCAGCATCAGGCGCTGATTGTCGCCGACAGCAATATCGATATTCAGGTCCACGCGCCTTTCCCCAGCCTGTGGCACGATGATCGGCTTGGATATCAATACATTCCCGTCGCGGTCTTGCAATTGCATCAGCCGTACACCGGGTTGATCAGCGTAAATTTTTACCGACTTCAGCAAAAACGGCTTGGTAACATTGAAGTTCAGGCCGCCGCCAGCGCTGTTGCTGGTACTCGTGCCACTCTGGTCCGGTTTTCCGACCTTGTACAACCCGAAGGTACTGACGTACAACGTGGTGTTAGCGGTCAAGCCCGCAGTACGGTATGTGGGCGATTCAGCAAGCGGCGACACTGCAGCCACTGATCCAAACCACCGAACTTTTTCCTGAGGCGTAAGTGTGCCCGTGTATTCCAGCAAAACCTGTGCTCCGGAACACACCGGCAGCGGCTGGAGTGGCGAGACGATTCCCGTCGGGTAGTCTTCGTTGTGCAAAGTGAACGGCCGGCGAAACTTGTTGTTTAGCGGACGCGTATCGGGCTGACCGTTGGGGTTGAGTAGTTCCACAACGTAGATTCGGTCTCCGGGGACGACACCGGTCAGATCCGGCAGGGCTATTGTGGCGTTCGCGTTAGTACCCAGGTTGCCCGTCCAATTGAAGGTCTGCAACGCGGTTCCCTCAATACCGTACTGGATTTGCAGGCTCGTAACAGGCTGAATTCCGCCGTTTTCAATGGTCAGCGTGGCTGCTACCGGGCCTTTGCATTGCCCTTTCACCTCGAGGTTGATGACCAGAGCATCCCGCTCGGCGGATACCGGTGGTACGGGTACATTGCCTTGATTGACGAGGTAGTTGTACGCTCCTTCGAGGGTAATTATGCCTCTGCCAGTGTTATTGTCTTCACCGGTTGTTCCGAGGTCAATGGCCGTATTATACAGAGCCAGTTTAATCTGGATACCGGAGAGGTAGGGGAATGCCTCGCGCAAAAGAACGACCGCTCCCGCCACATGGGGAGCAGCCATGGACGTGCCATTGAAAGACTGGTAAGAACCTCCGGGTGTGGAAGAACGAACCGAAACGCCGGGTGCGCTTACTTCCGGTTTGATGGCCAGCGGACCGAAATTGCCGCACGGAGTAGGCCCCCGGCTGGAAAAATCGGCTACAGGAAACGCCGGGTTGGCGCCATCAATGGCCCCTACGGAGAATGTGTTCACCAAGTCCATGTTCATAGCTGCACCGGACGAAACGGTACCTGGGTTGGGGCCTTCATTGCCCTGCGCCCAAACGACACCGATACCAGCGGCCTCCAGTGCGTTGAGCGTGTTGGTCGCTAAAGTAAGGTTACAACCAAAATTAGGCGAACGCCACGAACAATTGACCACATCGGGGCGGTCGGAGGATGTGGCGGCATTGCCGTCAGGGTTGAGCGCCCACTGCATGGTGGCTGTATTTTCAAAAACAGTTTGGTTGAATGAACGAGCGCAGCCGAGGTCGCTGCCGACTGGGAACTGCATGGGGCCGCCCATCCAGTGCGCGTTGAAAGCTACACCGATGGTATCGTTGGTCTTGCGGTCGAGGCCGCAAACAGTGCCGGTGACATGGGTGCCGTGCTCGGCACAGTCTTCGGGGTACTTGGTGCCGTTCCAGGCCTGTTGCACGGGGACTTGGTGCCCCCAAAAATTGTCAATGAGCGCCGGGTGCTCCCAGTCGTTGCCGGAATCAATGACTAATGCCTTGCGGCCATAGCCGGTATAACCTAGGTTCCACATAAACGGTGCTTTGATAGCGGAAAGCCCAACCTCTTTGCCGTTGGGCGCTGAAGGAGCCGTTTCCCGGCTGACGGGCTGCAGTATTTCTACGGGAGCATTCCAGAGCAGGTTTTCTACTTCCGGCCAGATTGTCATGCGCAGTATAGCATCAGTTTTGGCTTTGATGCAAATCGCGTTGACGATCCAAAGCGTGCGAATGCTGCTGGCATCCACGCCGTCCATGACCTTGAGCCGGTCTACCAAAGCGGGCTGTGTGGCGCCGGCTTTGGCTGCCAAACGGACAATAGTCTGTTGGGCGCGTTCGTTGAGCGGCGTGCGGTTTGTTTCAAACTCGACCAACATAGCCCGGGAATCCAGCCGGTCTGCAAGTTCGATGATCACCTCGTGGTAGCCCGCAGGGTCGGCGTTCATGCGGTCATAGAGGGTGGGATCAAGTTTAGCGGACTGGGAAAACAGGAGGTTGGGCAGCAAAAAAAACAAGCATGCGGCAGATCGAAGGCGATGGGTGGCAAAACAAAGAAGTTTGATCATGGCAATTTTTTACACGGTGGATGCTGTACGGATTAGGGCACGAAAGTCCCCCGAATGTTCGATACGGCCAAGCCGAGCGCAGGCAAAAGCAAGGTTTGGCAAAAAAAGGCGGCGCACGCGATGAAAATGAGGCTGCGGAACGTGTGTTGACGCTATCTTTGCTGGCCCTATTTTTTCACCTACTTTTTTCCCCTATGGCGCGTTCCCAACGTTCGCAAGCATTACTCCAGTTTGGTCTCTTTTTCGGGATTGTGCTGTTTGTTAATATCATCGCCAACCAGTTTTATACCCACCTCGACCTCACGGAGGAAAAACGTTTCACGCTGACCAAGCCTACTAGCGAACTGCTCCAATCCCTGGACGACCGCATCTTTGTGCGCATACTGCTTGAGGGTGAGTTCCCCGCAGGGTTCAAGCGCCTGCGCACGGCCACCCGCGAAATGCTCGACGATTTCCGCTCGGTGAGCAGCTACATTGACTATCAGTTCGAAGACCCCAACAAAGGCAGCATTGAAGAAATAAATGCCCGAAGAAAAGCGCTGTACGAGGAAGGCGTGGCTCCTGTCAACCTCAGCGTAAGCGACGAGGGCGAGGCCAAACAGCAGATCATCTACCCCACTGCTATTCTTAATTTTGGCAAACGCCAGGTGGTGGTGAACCTATTGGAAAACCAGTCGCCCACACTGCGTCCCGATGAGGTGGTGAACAACTCCGTCAGTTTGCTCGAGTACAAGTTTGCCAACGCCATAAAAAAACTGCGCTCAAAAGGCCGGTCAGTCATCCTTTTCACGCACGGCCACGGCGAGTTGGAGGCATTGCATACCACTGACCTCGAACGCTCGCTGCACCAGTTTTACGATACCGACCGCATCACACTGGACTCCGTGGTGCAGATCAAGCCCGACCTGTGTGCCCTGCTTGTTGTGGCAAAGCCGCTGACCACGTTTTCGGAACGCGACAAGTTCAAGATAGACCAGTATATTATGCACGGCGGCAAGGTGCTCTGGCTCGTGGATCGGATCGGCGCTGCCCTCGACAGCCTGGGCCGGCACCATGCCACTAGTTTTGTGCCGTCCGACTTCCCCCTCAATATCGAGGATATGCTGTTCAAATACGGCGTGCGCATCCAGCCTGATCTCGTGGTGGACATGGAGTGTACCCGAATTCCATTGCGCGTGGGAGTGGTCGGCAACGCCCCACAATTCAAATTGTTCCCATGGCCCTATCACCCCGCTGTTTTACCTGCCGGTAAACACCCTGTGGTAAAAAACCTCGACCGCGTGGAATTGCACTTTTGTTCGTCTATTGACACCATTCGGACCAAAACGCCGGTGACCAAAACCGTGCTGTTGCACAGCAGCCAGTACAGCCGGCTGCAGTTCAGTCCCATTGAACTGACCTTTGATTTGGTGCGCACCCCGCCCAATCCCGAAAATTTCAACAAAGGCAATCAGGCTGTGGGCGTGCTGTTGGAGGGCGTTTTTCCGTCAAATTTCGAAAACCGCGTATCGGAAGAAATGCTGGCCGGTTTGCAACTGGCGGGCATCGAGTTTAGAAACGCCAGTGCGGCCACGCGTATGATCGTCATCAGTGATGGCGACGTAGCTGCCAACTTCGTACGCGACGCGGCCAAAAAAGAATGGCTGCCCCTCGGTTTTAACCGATATGAAAAAACTACTTACGCCAACAAAGACTTGCTAATCAACGCCATTGAATACCTGATCGAACCATCTGGCGTGATCGAGGCTCGCTCCCGAGAGGTAAAACTCCGCCTGTTGGATTCCGTGCGTGCTCGTGCTGAAATGTCCCTTTGGCAAGCACTCAACATCGGCTTACCGCTCTTGTTTCTCGGCATCTTCGGCGCAGTATTCTTTTGGCGGCGCAAGCGGCGCTATGGGTAATTGCTCACTTCGCGACTTTTTTGAGCGAAACCCAAAAAAATATTGAAGATTTTGTGTTGAGTTGACGACCTTTCGCCGACATTTTCTGCTCAAACAAAATTTTCCCGCTTATGAAACAAGCATTACTGCTTTTCCTCTTCGTTTGCCTATGCCATTTTGGTGCCAAAGCACAAATGCCCAATGGCAGCACCGCCCCGAATTTTACAGTAGTCAGCATTACCGGGCAATCGTACACCCTGTACACCCTGCTTGATTCGGGGTACACGGTTTACATTGACTTTTTTGCCACTTGGTGTGGCCCTTGCTGGAACTACCACAATACACACGCCCTCCAGGACCTGTGGGAAACGTATGGCCCTTCTGGTACCGACGAAGCATTTGTGATCGGTATTGAAGGCGACTGCTCAACCAACGCCTTGTGCATTACCGCATCGCCCGGCTGTAATGACCCCAACAACCAGGGCAACTGGTCGAATGGTGTTACGTACCCACTCGTAGACAACTGCTCGGTGCGTAGCTCTTATCAAGTTGGCTACTATCCAACGATTTACATGATTTGTCCCGCCGACCGCAAGGTGTACGAGGCTGGCCAACAAGGCCCTTCCGGCCTTTGGAGCGCACGCGAAACCTATTGCCCGCCACTCGTAGTGAACACCAACGTGAATAACGTAAACGATGTCATTTGCTACGGCAGCAACACCGGATCCATTGATATTTCCGTCTCGGGCGGCAGCGGCCCATACACCTACAACTGGTCGAATGGAGCCCACACCCAGGACCTCATAAACATACCCGCTGGCACATATTCCTGCACTGTAATCAACGCCCAGGGCTGGACAGGCGAGACGGGCCCAATCACCGTTGACGGCCCTGCCGAACCGCTGAATTTATCTGTCGCTTCCACTACTCCGGTAGGCTGTAACGGCAATTTTGGTAGTATTACCGTGCAAGGTGGTGGCGGCTGGGGCGGCCACGAATACAATTGGAGTAACGGCCAGGACGGTCAGGAAGCAACGGGCCTGTCCGCAGGAACGTATACCTGCACCTTGGTTGATACCCGTGGCTGTACGAAAACTGTAAACCATATCCTCCCACCGGCATCCATACCGGTTGGTTCCATTGCACCGCCCGGCACCGTCACCTGCGCCACACCTAACATAACACTGAATGGTTCAGGTACAGGCGGCTACAGCGGAACATATAACTTCTCGTGGACAGCCTGGAACGGCGGCAATATCGTATCAGGAGCAAATACGCCTAACCCCGTCGTAAATGCTGCGGGCAACTACACCATGCAAGTGACCGATATCGTCACTACCTGCTCCGGCTTTTCTACCACCGTTGTACTCGCTAACATAACCCTGCCCAACTCCGAGGCTGGCCCGAATATGAGTATCACTTGTAACTTGCCGACTACGATACTGGAGGGCAGTGGTTCCACTGGCAACAACTTCACCTACCTGTGGACTGCCTACAACGGCGGCCACATCGTTTCAGGAGCAAATACGTTTACACCCACGGTGGACTCGGCAGGAAACTACGTCCTTAAAGTGACCAACTCCGCCAACGGTTGTGTGAAACGCGACACCACCGGCGTTATCGGAAATAATGTTCCGCCCACGGCTCAATCCACCGGCGGCGAAATCACTTGCGTCGTGACATCGGTGACGCTGAACGCCACCACCAATGCCAACAACCCCGTGTTCGCCTGGACTGGCCCGAACAACTTCCAGTCTGCCGAACAAAACCCGACTGTGCAGGAAGACGGCGATTACTCACTCGTCGTGACTGACCCAAACACCGGCTGTACCAACACTTCGGTGGCCGCCGTAGACGAAAACACCGAAGCACCAGGCGCCGAAGCCGAGGGCGGAACGATCACCTGTGTCACGACCAGCATTACCCTGGACGGTAACGCCACCTCAACTGATGCCACGTTTGCCTGGACAGGTCCGAACGGCTTTTCAAGCACCCAGCAGGATCCGACCACAACGGCTATCGGCACATACAGCTTGATCACCACCGATACGCTTAACGGTTGCACTTCAACGGCATCAGCCATGGTGGGAGAAAACACTACCGTGCCTACTGCGAGCGCAACTACGCCCGGCAATTTGAACTGCAACGTCACTGAACTCATCCTCAACGGCACTGGCTCCTCGCAAGGTTCCAATATAGCCTACGCCTGGACAACCGCCGACGGTAACATCGTTTCCGGCGCAACTACGCCCACACCGACTGTAGATGCCCCGGGCACCTACACGCTCGTAGTCACTGACAACGACAACGGCTGTACAGCAAACGCAGCCACTGGGGTTATCGAAAACGCGCCCGTTTCAGGCACGTTCGAAGATGTGGACAATGTTGATTGCTTTGGCGGCAACGACGGCGAAGCAACAGCAGTACCCGCTGGCGGCAACTCATCGTACACCTACCTGTGGAGCACCGGTGAGAACACTGCCACTGTCGGCAACCTCACCGCTGGCACATACTCGGTTGTTATTACAGACGGTGACAACTGCTCTGCAACCACTTCAGTGGAAATCACGCAACCGCCCGTATTGGCACCCAATGCTTCCGCAACACCGCAGACTGCCGCCAACACGAACGATGGCACCGCAACTGCAGTCCCCACAGGCGGAACCGGTGATTACACCTATGTCTGGAACAACAGCGAAACAACACAAACGATCACTGGCCTGGCTCCCGGCGCGTACACCGTAGTAGTAACGGACGAAAACGACTGCACGTCGAGCCAAACGGTCATTGTTAATGCTTTCAATTGCACTATTGAAGCCACAACCAACAGCACAAATATCACCTGTTTTGGATCTGGCAACGGTACCGCTATCGTAAACCTCACCGGAGCCAACAACCCGATCACGATCATGTGGAGCACTGGCGCCAACACACCGGACGTGACCAATCTGGTACCCGGGACGTACACGGTTGAGGTTATTGATAACACCAACTGTGCCGATGTGCAGGAGGTCGTGATCACCGAGCCGTTGGCGTTGGAAACCAATGCATCCGCTACCGGTGAAACCTCCGCTGGTGCCAATGATGGCACCGGTACAGCTACACCCACCGGCGGCACCGGTACCTATAGCTATTCGTGGAGCAATGGTGAAACCACCCAAACGATTACGAACCTGGCACCCGGAACCTACACGGTTGTCGTGACCGACGAAAATGGTTGCACAGACCAGCAGGTTGTGGTCGTGAACGCCTTTAGTTGTGCCATAAACGCTCAACCAGCGGTGACAGCAGTGGTTTGCAATGGACAAAACAACGGCAGTATGTCGGTTAACATGACCGGAGCCACTGAGCCATACACCTACCTCTGGAGCAACGGTGAAACCACCTCTTCGATACAAAACCTCGCACCCGGCGTATTCACTGCCTCCGTCACGGATGCCAACGGTTGTGGAGTGGTCGTGGAAGGAACGGTGACCGAGCCGTTGGCGCTCGAAATCGTTTCAGCAGCCACCAACCCGGCTTGTGCAGATGAGGCTTCCGGTTCCATCGAAACCAACGGACTGGGCGGAACAGGTACCTATGCGTACGCATGGAGCAATGGCGCAAACACCAGTGATGTGCAAGACTTGTTGCCGGGCACTTACAGCCTGGTGCTGACTGATGCTAATGGCTGCACCAGCACGGCATCATACACCCTGGTAGTTGCCGACAATACAGCCCCGCTAATCGTGGCGCAGAACACCACACTGCCACTTGGCACGAGCGGAAGCACAACCGTTACACTCCAGACGCTCGGTGCCAGTGTAACCGATAACTGTGCCGTTGCCAATGTTGTCATTGAGCCAGGCCAGTTTAATTGTTCGGATCTTGGCCCGCAAACCGTGAGTATTACCGCCACCGACAATGCGGGCAACACGTCCGTTTCTACCGTAACGGTACAGGTGGTGGACAATACTCCGCCGTCCGTCGTGTGCCCGTCCAACATCACGCAGTGCTGGTACGAGACCACCGTGACGTACAATGCACCAGTGGCATTCGACAACTGCCTCGGCTTCGGTGGCGGTTGGAACATGGATGAAGGACTACCCAGCGGTTCGAACTTCCCCATAGGCGAAACGGATGTGGCCTTCACCTTCAAGGACGAAAGTGGCAACTCCGGTTCCTGCTCGTTTGTCGTCACGATCGGAACGCCCATTCAGGTTGGCCCGCCTGCGGTTACCAACGACGTGAACAACCAGGGTGTCGGTGCAATTGACATCTCCGTACTCGGGGGTTCTGGCCCGTACAATTTCCTGTGGACCAATTCGCAAGGTCAAACTATCGCAACAACGGAAGATGTGAGCGGTCTCACGGCTGGCACCTACTTTGTCGAGATTCGGGATGCCAATGGCTGCCGTTTGTCCAACGAGGGTATCGTAGTGGACAACACATCGAACGCTGTGGAACCAACGTGGCTGCGCGGTGCTACCCTTCAGCCCAACCCGACCAGCGGCGTGGCCATTATCGTGTTCGGTCAAATGCCTTTCTTCGACTTGGAGGTAACTGTCAGCGATGCCACAGGACGCACCCTGCGCACGCTTAATTTTGCCCAGCAAAACACCGTGAATCTGGACTGCTCGGATTTGCCAGATGGTGTTTACACCGTTCGTTTCCGCTCCGGCTCGGATTCCGGCGTTCGGAAACTGGCGATCGTTAAATAATCGGTTTGGCCATTCGGCCGGATTGGTAAAATAGTCGCGAGCCGTCCCTGCAACAGGGGCGGCTCGCGTTTTTTTGTTGAATCGCTGCGATTTTATCTACAGTCTTGCTCTCAAATGGCGGCATGGTGCTATGGGTAACTACTTAGAGCGTGTTTGATGGGAAAAAAGTCGGAGCAGCAATGACGGCGAACCGTCAAGGTTTTTTCAAATAGCATCAAAAAAGGTAAAATGCTGCGTACACAAGGCAATACATACCGGGCAGTGAAATCGAATTTGTACGACTTACCTTTGTCGCCACGCCAAACCGATTCGGCCATGCAAATCAAATCATCATTTCGTTTCTTTCTCTTTTCTGCGCTGCTGGCGGCGCTGGCACCAGCGCTGTCCGCACAAACATTGCTGGAAATCACCACCCACCAGCGTTGTATTTTTCCGGGTGGTGCGCTGGACGAGGAACTGTACCGGTTTCCCGACAGCGAGTCGGCGGATTCAATCATCCGAAAAATTGCCGCCCTGAACAACGGCCCGATCAATTTCGAGTGGGTTCAGACCAATGTCGAAAGCGCCGCCGCCGTACTCGACGGGGGAAAACGCTACCTGTTGTACAGCCTCGATTTTTTGGAAAAAAGCAGCCCTGTTGAAAAATACGGCGCACTGGCTCACGCCATCGGACACCATGTGCAGGAGCACACATTCACCACAGAACACCACCTGACCGAGGAGTTGGAAGCCGACCGGTTTATGAGCTGGGCACTGTCTGTACTGGGTTTTTCAGAGACCGCTGTCTTTCAATTTTTATTGAAAAATGCTGCGTCATCGGACATCCCGTTCGAGGCGCGCAGGGCCGCTGTAGTCGCCGGACTTGCCAAGGCGGAGATAGTAACGGAAACTTCCGGCGGCCTGCCCTTCGACGACGAAGAATCCAAATCGTCTAAAGACGGCACTTCATTGCCCGCCTTTCCCTGGCCTCCGCCCAAGTGCAACACCCGCTCGGAGCTGCCGATGTCGGTTTTCAAAAACAGCAAAACCCTCGGCGATACCGAACGCAAACTGCGCTGGGCGCTCGAAAACAAGGGCTACACCCAGCACAGTTACTTCTCGGTGCCCAACGGCTTCGCCATGGTGACCCAGTTAGAGCAGTACAACGGTGCCGACGGTGCCGTGCGAAACGACCACACCCGCTGGCTCGAATACCCGGCCAAACAGGACTTCGCTGGCATTTTGGACTACCTGACCGCCCTTGTGGTGCCGCACAAAGGCTACTTCCGACTATTCGTTTTTGTGGTGACCGACCAGCCTTTCGGCGGCGGCGAAAAGCGTGTGTCCAAAGAGCAAGCCTCAGCCTGGCTCAACCAGGGCTTCAACAAACTGCCCAACGAACTGGCCGCAAAGGGCTACTCCGCCGACTACGACGTGACAGCCCTCGTGTACGAATTCGAAGTGCCGGAAAGCAACCGCAAGCCCGTGCAAAAATGCCCATCGCCCCGCTTCAGCGCCAAAATACACCTCCGCAAAGCCGGCCTCTCAAAAGCCCTGGGTTTTTGATTCACCATTATTCATTCATCCGACCCGAACGATGCTGATCCTGCTCGCTGATACCCGAAAAAAACTGCTGTGGCTCTGGCTTGGCTTCACCGCCGGTTTGGTACTGTTGGCCTTAGTGCAAACCCTGAGTGGCAAGTTCGAACTAATCGAAACGCAGGCGTGGACCTGGCTTTTTGTGCAGGTGCTGCCGGGAATGCTGCTGCTGCTCGCAGCCGTTTTGATGAATAAAAATCCCTCGAAAGTACTCCTGCGGGCCACGTTCCGGGCTGTTTATGTGGGTACATTAGCCTACCTGTTGTTGGTGACGCTGACGTTTTTTGCCCTGCCTATGGCTGTAGCCAACTGGAGCATCGAGGAATACCTCGGCAAATCGAACACCTGGCTGCTGCCGTTTCAGGCGGTTTTGTTGCTGGCTTTTGTGCAGATGTATTTTCGCAAAGAGCCGCTATTGCGCCCCAACCCGGCCATTATGCAGCAATATGTGGCCAAAAAGGCTGAGTTTGCGCAGCGCACGGGAAATGTTGCACGGGCACAGGCATTCGATTTGCTCGTTTCGGACGGTGGACTTGGCGCGGCGCTGGAGTTTCTGCGCGATCACGAAAAAACCGACACGAACTCCGTGGTTATGTTACAGAGCCAGTACGCCGAATGGGTGAAACAGCGCGACCTCAATTTGCTGCCACCGGATGCCCTTCAACGCGAATTGAACCGCCTGACCATGGCGGCTATCGGTTTTGCGGAAAAAATATAAAAAACGTTCCAAGCCATGAAAATCACTCGCTCAACCCTGCTTTGCTGCGCCCTGTCCAGAGCCTACTCTTGGTGCAACAAATCCTAAAGCGTCTACTTTTGTCATGAGCCGGTGGTGTGTTTTTTAAGAACGTGTTTAAAATTTACACTTAACGGCTTACTTTTTACCCCGCCAACTCAAATTCCTAATCCCTTCATGCCAAACGAAAGCCCGCATGGGCCGAGTAGGTAGCATGAACTGGGAGAAGTGGATTCATGCAACAAAGCCTTGTGCTGTGATCTTCCTTTTCTGAAATAATGAGTAGCATAGGGAAATGTCTTTCAATTAGATTTAACGCATCCGTATATCCGTATAATAGCCTTATTTATTCCCTCTTCATGGCATCACATACGTTCTTTGGAAGCAATGGCAGACCGATTTTTGCCCTGAGGTCGTTCACTGTATCTTCATCGCCTTCCCAAGGAGGCAATTCTACGCTGCCATCGTCCAGTACTGCGTAGTCCGTCAGGTATCGTTGAGGTTTGCCCTGCCAGAGCATGCTTTGGTCGTAGCATTTCGCGTACATAATCCAAGGGAGCTCGCCCGCTTCGCAGGCCTGTTGCAGGACGGGGAGCCATTTCTGATAGGCATTTACATCGCCGGAGTTCATCAGAAGATGAAAAACATTGTTCACCGTACTCTCGCTAAACTCTTCCTTTTTCGGCCAACCTTTTTTATTCAGTATTGGGCTAATCAAATTGAAATTCGTTTGGTATCGCTTGCGGGCAGCAGCTTCGGTTTGGTCAAAGAGATCCACTGGATAGTTTTTTCCATCAGGGATGCTCCCTGGAAGGCCATTCAGCATGCCCGCCAAGGTTCCAAGGCGACAGGCGTCGAATCGAAGTGAGTCTATCAGGAACGATTCCTTTGGATATTTAAAATTTTTGTAAGTATCACGGACTTGTTTTTCCATCATTTCCCAGCGCTTGTCCGACCGAAGGTAATTGAGCCGGGGGTCGAACAACAAAAGTATTAGCGATCCCTTCTCCGCTTTTGCAATCCATTTGCTGAGATAGGAAAAAGCCTCTGCCTTGTTATTGTCTTCCACCTCTTGTAGTGCATGACGGTAGTACATCATCGACAATGTCAGGTTGGTCTGCCTAATTTCTGCACGGCGGTTCTGCCTTCGGCCATCTTCTGTACTGTTGGGACGAAAAGGAGAGGTACCTGCCAAAGAAAGCGTGTAAAAACGGTGAGACTGGAACTGCAACACTTTAGTCAGGTATTCATACAACGTCTCCACCCGTTTTTGTGATAAGGCTAAATTGTCGTCCCCGATGCTGTCGGTATGCCCGGATAATTCAAAAACCAAATCGGGATATTTGTTTGCATAGCTTGCGAAAGAATCCAAAACAACCTTGTGTTCATTGGTCAACGCGAACGCATCGTTTTCGTACAGAAGCGTATGAATATCCATCAATGGCGTTGCGCCCAGCGCGACTGGGTCGTAACGACTACAATAATAAACAGAAGTGTCCGAAACCGCAGATACTTCTGGCATTTCCACGACGGATATGTTGTCAAGGAAATAACGAACATCAGCATAGCTTCGCGATTTTGGCCATTGCGGGTCTGCAAAAACGCCGATCATCAGGTAATTACTGGTACACAAGGGCCTGACGCGCCATTTGACCTCGTACCACTTATCATACACCAAGGAGTCAACACCCATAAAGGGAATGATCAGTGGCTTTCGCCCGGTATTCAAAAAAGATAAATTCTGTGGCAACAGGGCAATGCCCAAGTGCCTGCCCCAATCCGGATCGTGCCGTTTCGCGCTTTCAACGTACAACCAAAGTCTGACTTCGTACAACTGCCCAATGTGCATGGATTCCGTCGTTCGGGCAGACAAATGAGACGCTCCTTCCACCCCACCAAAAATTCCATTCACCCCTGACAAATAGGCCATTGAAATCATCGCTTTACCTGATTGGGGCGATATTTTATCCATCGGGCATGCCTTTCCTTTTTTGTCGTCTGGATGCTGTTTGTAGTCCTTGTCGCAAAGCAAACACTGCCATCCTCCATTGTCCCAGTGGTAAACGAGTGAAGCGTATTGGCCTGTTGATTGGTAACATGACAAGCATTTTTGCTCGGCATGTTCCTCAAACCCGCCATTTCTAAGGATGCTTTTTTGCGCGAAAGCGTGTCCAAGGGTCATCAGGCAGAAAAAGCATAAGAAAAAGGGATGGATATTCATTTTAGAGCGGCGGTGTTGGGTTTAAGAAAATGACTCATACCCCGGTGCTATTCCTGAATCATACAAATTTCTTCACGAACCATTGTTAGCATGCGACTCTTATTATTTAACAAGTATTTGTTCCAACAGGCTTCCGTAGGCGTTCGACACACGGTAAAGTTGCGTGCCCCCAACTTCTACCTGCCCCAGTTTGCCCAACAACTCAACCCCTTTGCCATAGGC
>JBJXEZ010000262.1:0-23004 GCA_046153695.1 Saprospiraceae bacterium | reverse complement strand
ACCTCCCGATTTGGAAGGGCTAATTGGGCGGCATTCTGCGTTGCTCGTCCGTTGCGTAGCCCTACTATGCGCCTTCCTCGCGCCTTGCCTGCCACCAAATTATCCTCCTCCAAATCGGGAGGTTATTATTTCATCGGTACAGAGCATGTTGGGTATTTTCTGCTGGTGGCAAAAACGAGGGTTTTGCCGCCAGCAGAAAATCCTCAATTGCTTTAAGTCTGCCTATCTTTGCCCGCGGCCAAAAAGGCTCCGCCGTCAATTTTTCACCAAACCGCATATAATGAGCTGGTTCAAACGACTCAAGGAAGGTGTAACCACCGCCACCAAAGCCAAAAAAGACGTGCCCGAAGGGCTTTGGTTCCAGTGCAAAAAATGCAAGGAGACAAGCACTACCAAGGCGCTCAAAGAAAACTACTACAAGTGCCCCAAGTGCGACTATCATAGCCTTATCGGCTCGCGCGAATACTTCGAAATTCTTTTTGACGAGCAACGGTACAACCGCCTGTTCGACGATTTGGCATCGGTGGATTTTCTGAACTTCACGGACCTCAAACCGTATGCCCGACGTATTGACGAAACCATTTCCAAAACCGGTTTAAACGACGCAATGGCTGTCGCCGAGGGTTCCGTACATGGCTCGCCGTTGGTAGTTGCGGCCATGGACTTTCGTTTTATCGGCGGTTCCATGGGTGCCGTGGTTGGCGAAAAAATATCGCTCGCTATCAGCCGTGCCATCGAGACCCGCGCCGGTCTGCTCATCATTTCCAAGTCCGGCGGCGCCCGCATGATGGAAAGCGCCTTTTCGCTCATGCAAATGGCCAAAACCAGTGCCAAACTAACCTTGCTCGCAAAAGCAGGTCTCCCATATTTTTCGCTGATGACCGACCCTACCACTGGCGGTGTGACGGCCTCCTACGCCATGTTAGGCGATGTCAATATCGCTGAGCCGGAAGCCCTGATCGGGTTTGCTGGCCCGCGCGTGATTCGCGAAACGATCAAACGCGACTTGCCCGAAGGGTTCCAAACATCTGAGTTTTTGCTCGAAAGCGGCTTTTTGGACTTTGTGGTGAACCGCAAGGATTTGAAGGAGACGCTTGGTGACTTACTAGGCATGTTTGCCAAGGCTCCTGCAAACCATTAAATGCGTCCTTACCGTTGCACCACTACTTTTTTTGTCGTTGATACACCATCAAGTGTCACACGCAACAGGTAGTTGCCGCTTGGCAAGTCACTGATATCCACTGTTTTCTGGAATGGCCCGGCAGCATATCTGCTTTTGGTATGGCTTCGCACAAGTTTGCCGCCCTTGTCGAACATAGCAAAGTCTATCGTGCCCGGCGTTTTCAAATCCAAAAAGATTTCAAACTTGCCAGATGTGGGGTTTGGGCTGAGGCTCAGATCGTCAAGATCACCGGCCAGCAGGTCCGTCACGGGCGTAGTGAGCGTATCGTAAAGCGGCGATTCCCACAAGCCGCGCCCGTATGTGCAGGCAAAAATGGTGTTGGACGGGTAGTTGATTTCTAATTCGTACACACGCACATTGGGCAGGCCGTCAATAAAACCGGTCCACTGACCGCTCATATCGTCGTTGGTGTAAGACACCGCTCCAAATGAGCCAACATAGATGCCGTTTTTACCTGTGTTTTCCCAAGTAGCGCAATACTTGGTACCGGTGGGCAGATTTGCGCTGATATTGGTCCATTGGTCACCAGCGTCGATAGAGTGGTAGACGCCTGAAGATGTGACAATCAATAACCTCGTAGGGACTTGTGGGTGTACGGCGATATAATTGATTTGCGAATTGCCCCAAGCCTTGTTCGTCTGGGTCCAGTTGCCGCCACCGTCGAGTGTGGTATACAAACCACTGCCGTATGCGACGTAAATGCGCTGGTTGTCTGAAGGAGCCAGTTTCATTTGAGTCAGGTCGTCTGTGTTTCCGAAATCGGAAATTTTTTCCCAGTCATTCCCGCTACTGGTGCTTTTCCAAACATCCTCATACGCAGCATAAATGGTGGAGGGCACCAATGGGTCTTGCTCAAAAGGTGTGATCCAGGCACCATCTTCCACGTCATCTGGCTTGGGAATATTGATCCGGGTGCTGCCTTGGTCGTACGATTTGTACATAGAGCCGTACTGCGAGGTGCCGTAGAGGATGTTTGCATCGTCCCAGTCCACGAATGTTTCCATCCCGTCGGCCCCGAGCCAGTCCACCCACTCGCGTCCCTGGCCGCGCATAACACTTGTGCCGTTATCCTGAGAGCCACCGGTTACGAGGTTGGGGTCGGTTTTGGAAACGCCTATTTTGTAAAACTCACGTATGCCCAAACCAACTGAACGATCTTCAAACGTAAATCCGCCATCGGTGCTGATGTAAAAGCCGCCGTCGGTTCCAACCAAAAGTTTGTTGCCGAGGTGCTTTAAAATACAAATATCAGCGTGGTTGTAACCTACGCCAAGCGAGGCAGCCGTGCTCGGCACCCAGTAGGAGGTCAGGAAGAAAAATGCACCGCCGTCTATGGACATCCAGGTGTGAACACCACCAATGTGGACCTCGTCAGCATTCAGGGGATTTACGTCAATGGCCATGTTTCGCGGGGCTTGGCCGCGCTTGTCATCGCCTTCAGAACTGTAACCGAAGTAGTTGATGGTACTGCTATCCACGAGAAGGTCGAATGTGGTACCATCGTCTTCAGATCTGTAAAAACCGTGAAAAACGCTTCCACTGGATTCAAGTACATAAACCACCTTAGGGTTCGCTGGCGAAACGGCCATTCGTTTGTAATTGTTAGTTTCGGTGCCTAAGCCGCTGATTTCCAAAAAGGAAACCCCACCATCGGTGGAGCGAAACACTCGAGTGCCGGAATAATAAATTGTGTTCGGGTCGCCGGGTTTGAATTCTATATCGTAGCCGCGGGAACCGCTCACGCCGGGCACTGCCGACCAGTTGCCGCCCCCGTTAGTGGACCGGAACAAGCCGTTGGACTCCGAACAGGCGTAGATCACGTTGGGGTCAGTAGGGTGGAAGGCGATACGGCTTATTCGTCCGCTTCCGGTTGCGTTTCCGGTTGTAGCCCAGGTTTGTCCCCCATCAAAGGAGCGAAAAATGCGCCCGGAAGTACTTCCCCAGAAGTAGGTTTGGTTGTCGTAGGGCGAAATTTCCAAAGCATACACATCAACGGTGGAAAACTCATCGGTGAGGGGCACCCAGGCGAGGCCACCATCGAGGGTTTTCCAAACACCACCGGTGGGGCTGCCAGCAATGATATGATTTGGATCACCAGCGTCAATACCAATGGATGTGACGCGGCCCACACCGGGATTCCAGCTGGAAGTCGGGTTTTTGTAGTCAGGTCCGAGGGGCTTCCAGTTGCCCGCAAAACCGCCGGATTCGGCTGCGCGTTGCCGTTCAGCCCGGCGGTAATTGCGGGCGTTTTGCGCTAGATCCTGGTTGGGGATTTTTTTGCCGCTTGCGTCCAATTCCATTTGGGCGACGTACTCCCAGCGCTTGTATTGTTTGTGGCCGCTGCCTTGTCCACGGCCTGCTTTTTCAAAATATGCATTCGCTTCCTGCTGGATTTCTTGTAGCGTGAACGCACCACTTTCCATCATTTCGAGGTATTTTTGAGCCGTTGAGGACCCGGCAAAAAACAATAAACAGGCTAACAGAAACAGATGCTTTTGCATGATTTTCAGAAAAGTTTGATTGTGTTAATAAATCGCTTTGATGGATTAGTTGTGCAAAAATGCCGCTTTGTTCTGAGTAAACCAATCTGGATACGCAGAGTGTCATGGGTTGGCAGCAAAAACCACTTGTGTAAGCAATCTGCCATATCTCGCAGTGTGCTTGGTACCAAGTTTGTTCGTTGTGCAGTTCTTGATTTGTAATCCACTCGTAATCGAAAACATTCATCATCCCGACCTATGGCCGTATCCTATTCCGGTTTGCTCGTTTGCGCGGGCTTGTGTGCTGCTGCACCAACCTTTTCTGCTCCAACATATACGCCCGATTTTGGCGTACCCATCGTAACCACGAACATCCCCACCGAAATTTCCACCTGCGAAGAAGCGGTATTTGAAGTTTTTGTCACCAATGTGGACGTGCAGGCCCAGGCCGCAGGCACTCTCCAATACTGCATGCTTGCGGGGGTATCGTATGTGGCTGTTACGGGTGTTTCTCCTGGCGATGTGAGCGACCCGCGCTGTCCGGTGTTTTCCCTGCCCGCCATTGCCAGCGGTGCCAGCCTTTCATTCCAGATCCGCGTGCGAGTCGGTTGCCTGCCCAACGACGCGGGCGACGTGCGCGACACCATTCGCATCACGGCTGGCGGTGTACCTCAAGCCCCCGTTTTGGGCGGAGCCTACAACCTTCGCACACCGGTTGTCGTGCTCACGCCTGGCCAAAACTGGAATTTCACTGGCGCGACCGGCGATGTGTTTACCCGAACGTTTACGCTGCTCAACGAGGGTTTTGGCAAAGTATTCACGCTGTACGTCATTGATCCGTTTACCCAAGCGGGCTTGCAATTGGTGCAAACCACGGGTTCGTTCTCAGGCGATACGTTACTACTGAAAGGCAACGACCTCGGCCCGATGGGTTTTTTGGGCTATAAAGACAGCGTCGTTGTAACCCAGCAGTTTCGTATCGGAGATTGTGGTAGTCTGTCTACCATCGTGGAGTACGGTTGGGCCTGCGCAGATAGCATCGTTTGTGCCGTTTCTCGTTTCGAACAGTATAATGTGTCGGGTGGAAACAGCCCACAGCCGAGTATTGTACTTTCGCTCGTCAACCCTTTCCCGGCTCCAGTGCCATGTGATACGACGACAGTTGGTTTTCGCCTCGAAAATACCGGGACAACCACTGCCTACGGGATTGAGGGCCTTATCGGCCTCGTAAAAGGCGAGTTAGAATTTGCCAATAGCGGTATAAAATCGGACTGTTTCCCCTTTTCAAACTTCCGCATCGGCAATGTACCACTCCAGGATTTCACAATTGGCACCTTCGCCTTGCCATACCAGCTTAGTTTTACGGTGCTGCTGAGTGACCCCGACGGTCCAGGTGGACTTTCGGACGCGGACGGCAATGGCCTGTTCGACGATTTGCCTGCAGGACAAAGTGTCGTCATTTTATGCGAATTCGTGCTCAATCCTGCTTGCAAAGATTGCAACGAGTTGATTGACCCGTATTACCTGGCCGCTCAGTTTCACTACGATAGCGAGTGTGGAAACGAACTGTTATCGGCTTTTCCCACCAATCCGGCTATAGGCGTGGCATTTCTGCAAAGCACGATGAATGTCGAGCACGAGTTTATTTTCATGGCGGGCACGGTATACGATTTTGAATACGCCCTTGACGCTACATTCAATGGCTTGCAGGCTCAGTGTCCTAACGACAGCATCGTGGCGGAGATCATTTTGCCCGAAGCGATGGCCCTGCCAGCCAATTTTCAACCCTTGTTTGATGGTGTGCCCGTGCCGTGGTGGACCCCAAACGATACACTTGTTTACCTGCTTTTGCCCGCCGTTTTGGGTGAAATAACGGTGCCTTTGCTCGCCGTTTGTCCGCCTGATATCGACAATTCAGCTCTGTGTACGCCCAGTTACGAGCCGCGTACCTACCAGTTGCCAGTGAGCATTTTTTGGACTTGCGGAAATGGATGCCCGGACGGCTACACCCTGACCTGCATCAACGGTGACCCGTTCACAGTGGACTGTCCGCGGCCAATAGACACGTCCCAGCAGCACGGTATTTTTGCCGACACTTTTACCGTTCGGCGGATTTCGCTGGGATTTATGGACAACGAACGAACGATCAAAGTAGACCCTGCCACTCCTGGTCTCGATCTGACCTTGGGCATCCCGTTCGACACGGTGCTGATGCATGCAGAGGCACAAATCGAAGGGTTGCCGGGCGAAATGTTCGACTCGGCGTTCGTGCAGGTGTACTACTGGAACGGCTTGCAAGCGTATTTCCACTTTCTCGGCGCGGGGCTGGAGATCGTGGACGCAGAGACCGGGCAGGTTGTGCAGTGCCCGGGTCTGGTTTTGGAAACCCGTTATGTAAACGGTTACAATATCTGGGAAGCAGATTTACTTGGGCTATCTGAACCCGGCGGGTGTCTATTCGGCACTGGCGTGCAACTCAGCGCTGGAGACCGCATACGTTTGGACATTACGGCCCGACTGACGGAAGTGTTTCCCTACTTGGATGTGGAGGACGTCAAAGACCTGCGTGTGCGCTTTCCGTACCGGTATGGCGGCGACACCCTGCTTTGTGAAACCAAAAACGCCCATTTTAGAGGAATAAACCCCGAGTATGAGTACACTGCGGCGATGAACTTCAACGACGGTGCCTGCGATGACATGACAGTCGACCTTACATTTTACCAAGGTCTTTCCGGTCGGGTGAAGAGCGATCTGTTTCCAATGGAGATTCGCCCGTTGTGCGTGTACGACTCGCTGATTGTAGGCCTTGCTCCCGGCTATGCTTTTCGCCCGGGTAGTGTGGAGTGGATATACGGCCTCGGTGACGGTGCAAACGGTATACCGGGGTTTGTGCAAATTCCATTGCCCGATCCTCAAATCGCCACCTTGCCTGATGGAAAAACAGCGCTGACATTTCTGCGGCAGCCGGGTATGCCGGTGACGGATTATTACGCCGGCCGCGTTCCGGCCGTGCTGCGCTTTCGCGCCCAAATGGTGTGTCGACCCGATACGACTTCGCTCGCCACGACCTTGATTGGACGCAAACTGCTGTGCATTCGCGACTCGGCGGACGTGCTGGCCGGCGGCACCAGTGTTGCCGATGCGGATCTGAATGAATTTGGCCTCGCCACTTCTGGTCCGCTCTCTAATAGCCGAACGCCTACCTGGCTGGTTGAATACTGCAATCCGGGGCTTTCGTTCAATGTGCCCAAGCCGCTCATATTCATCGAAAACAGCCTCGGGATGCCTGTCCTGTTGGCCACCGACGTCACCAACCCGTTGACCCCGCAAATACTGACTCTTACTCAACAAGATGCGACGCATGCGGTGATTGAAGGGTTGCGCTTAGACCAGGGCGGTTGTCGGACGATACAATTGCAGGCCGATTTACATAACTGTACAGTGGATAGCCTGAGGCTACTGCCGGGTTTTCAGTGTGATTCGGCTCCAACACCCTGCATTTTTCCCAGGCCGCTTGTCCTGATTTTTGCCCCCAAAAATGCGCTGGCGCAAGTGGGGGTAACCGACGCGCCAAGTACGCCAGTGGCCTTGTGCGCACCGATACTCTATGAAGTTAAGGTTATCAACGTGGGCGAAGGTGGTATGTACGATATCGAGTTGTTTTTGAAATTTCCACAGGCAGGTCAGGTGCCTGTGCCGGGCTCATTTTCTGTGGAATTCGCCGGCCAAACGGCTCCGTTGCCGGACCCGGTTGTCACGCCTGACGGCTTGCTGCTTAGTGTAGATTTTTCCGCCCTGCCTTTCTTGCTTGAGGCAGTGCCAGGCGTTGTTTTCGCACCGCAAAACGCCCTTACCTTCCGTTTTTTGGTGCAAACCAACTGCGATTATGTGGATGGCACTCGGTTCTTGTACTCGGCTGCCTGGCAGGACGTGTGCGGTGAGCCTCGTGCCACCTCCCGGTTTGTTGCACCGCCGCTTGACATTGCTGGCGAACCACTTGTCGGAAACGACTACCAAATTCAAATGGAACTGCCCAATCCGGCCACCTTCTGTGGAGAAAACACGGTACGTGTACGTATCGTCAATCCTGGAAACCTTGGCCCAACTGCAGCAAATGAAAAAGTACGTGTGGTACTGCCCGAGGGTTTTGGATACGTTCCCAGCTCTTTACTCCCCGTTCATAATGGCCCCAATACCCAACCAGTAGCACAGCCATTCGATGACGTTGTGTACCTCTCTTTCGGGCTTCCAGCAGGTGTTGTAGTAGGCGACTCCATGGTTTTTGAGTTTAAAATTCAGAATACGATAGCCACAGCAGCATGTAGTGTGCCCTACCTTTTTGGCGTACAAATGGTTCAAACATCCAACGTGACTTGTGCGGCCTCCACTTGTTCCATTGACTTTGTGATGCTGGAGGAGACCTTCGGAGCCGTTTTTGAAAAACCCGTTTTCACACTTTCAGGTCTGAGTGGTACGGCCCTGCCGCTGGATGCCGGGTTGGAGCGCTGGGACTTCGGTTTCCAGGTCGAAAACTTGTCAGCGTTGCCTGGTGGCGGTTCGTTGAAGATCGAAATCCGGCTCGACGACGATCAAAACGCCCAACTTGACCCGACAGACCTGCTGCTGCGCGACACCGCTGTTCAGGTAGAGGGTTTGCCGGGAGGCCTCTCGCTCAACGTGGCATTGAATGTACCCGTCGCTACAGCGTTGGGCTGTTCCGGCTTATGGGTAGTGCTGACAGATACTGTTTGCTCTTGCACGCGCGACTCGGTTTTCCTGCCTTTTGTGCGCCTCGCCAATGCCGGACCGGATACCACGGTTTGTGCTGGCTCAACAGCTTCGATTGGTGTACAGCCGTTGGCAAATGCGACCTACGCTTGGCTAACCACCTCCCCGTACCTGAGCAGCAAAACTGCCGCAAACCCGAATTACCGGTACACCGGGCTGTTTACCAACTCCTTTGTTTTTTCCGAAAACCTCATATTGCAAACGACACGCGTGCAGGGCTGCATCTCGCTCGACACTATGCTCGTGGAAACTCGAAAGGTGGAAGTGGGGATGGTACCTGTGCATGTGTTGTGCTGGGGTGATTCCACCGGATCGGTGCTGGCTAATGTGCAGGGTGCCAGTGTCCCCGTGCAGTATGTGTGGAGTACCGGGGTTGGGCCAACAGATACTCTGGTCGGATTGCCCGCAGGGGCGTACACCCTCACGGTAGCAGATGCTCTTGGTTGTGCAGATACTGCCATGACGGTGGTTACGCAGCCGGATTCGCTGGCACTGAACCTGGCCGTTTCCGATTTCAATGGCTTCGCTATTTCCTGTGCTGGCGCAAACGACGGCAGTATCGTGGCTACGCCCAGCGGCGGCGCGAGCGGTTACACCTATACCTGGTTGCCAACGGGCTCCGGGCCCAACCGGAGTAATTTGCCGCCAGGCACCTACACCCTGACGGTAACTGACGCCAACGGCTGCACTGTTTCAGCCTCCGACAGCCTGATCGAACCACAGCCGCTCCTGTTTTCCTTGGCGACAACGGACGAAATTTGTCTTAACGGTAGCAACGGGACCATCACGGTCAGCACTCAGGGCGGTGTGCAGCCGTACGTGGTGAACGGGCAGCCCGCTGCTGGTACAACCTTCGTTTTGAACGGACTTTCAACGGGTGCATACACCGTACAAGTTACAGATGCCAACGGTTGTACGGCAACCGCCGACACGATGATCGGCGTACTTTTTTCCACCTTTTCGATCGCGAGCGACTCGGTCACCTGCTTCGGCGGCAACGACGGCCAGGCGGTAGTTACGGGCACCGGCTTTCTGCCGTTTGCCTACACTTGGGCAAATGGCCAAAACCAAAGTACGGCCACAGGACCGGCAGGGCCGTACAACGTGACCGTATTGGATGGCCTGGGTTGTGCCTACGTCCTCCAAACGACGGTTGGACAGCCGACCGCGCTGATGGGAATGGCTCAACCGCAGAGCACAGTTTGTTTTGGTGACAGTACGGGACAGATTGCGCTGTCGGCACAAGGCAGTGTACCGCCGTATGTTTTTCAACAAAATGGTCTGCCAGTAGCTTCGCCAGTAGCCAATTTGCCAGCAGGAACCTATTCGTTTCTGCTTACCGACGCAAACGGTTGTTCTCAAACGCTGACCGCCACAGTTATCCAGCCTCCGCCTATTGCATTACCGCTTGTGGCCATGGATGCCGTATGTTTTGGGAGCAGCACGGGAAGCGTGGAGGCTGCCGCTGCAGGCGGGGCTATGCCGTACTCGTACCTGTGGTCAAATGGTTCAACGGCAAAAGACCTGCCCGCTGTGGCAGCAGGCGACTATATGCTGACCCTGTCGGATGCCAACGGTTGCACGGCTACTGCCTCCGCTGTAGTGGAGGAACCGGAGCCTTACGAACCGGTTTTTGATGTGCTGCGTGTACCCTGTGCGGACCGGGCCAATGGAGCCTTGTCGGTGACAGGATTGCCCGCTGGAACGCGCTACGGCCTGAATCGGCCACCGGATCGGGACTCGGCGGTGTTCGTCAACGTGGGCGGCGGGCCGTTGGTGCTGCATGTTGAGGATACGCTGGGCTGTCAGTTCGAGTTTGATTTTGATATGCCGGCGCTGCCGGAAATGCTGGGCGAGGTACTGCCCGATACGACCATCCGCTTGGGCGACAGTGTATTGCTTCGCATCGAATTACCACCCGGTTTTCCGCCAGGATCGGTAAAATACCAGTGGCTTAACCCGTTTGCGGCGTTGTCATCGTGTGATACCTGTGCCACACTGTGGGTTAGGCCGTTTAAGTCGGCAAACTACGCAGTTCGGTTCACCACTGATGCCGGATGCCAGTCGGAAAGCCAGGCTTTGGTGCAGGTGGTACGGGACAGTATCTACGCGCCAAATGTGTTGTACACGGATGCTGTTATGCCTGAAAACCAGTACTTCACGCTGTTTGCCCGTTCAGAGTCCATTCAGGAAATTCGCCTGCTTCGCATATTTGATCGCTGGGGCGAAGCAGTTTTTGAACGTACGGGCTTCGCGCCAAACGACTACCAACTTGGCTGGGACGGGCGTTTCCGGGGGCAGCCCACGCTGCCCGGGGTGTATGCCTGGTACGCCGAGGTGGTGTATGTGGACGGCTTTGTGGTGCAGATGCAAGGGGATGTGACAGTGATAAGGTGATCACCCACCCCGCACTACTCGCCGCACGACTCGTCCCTTGGCTGTCTGGATTTCGATGAAATAGATACCGTTTTTTTGAGGTAACATGAGATAAGGTGCGACTTGGTCCCAAACCAATTTCCCGGAAACATCCCAAGCGCGGAGGCGTTTGGCAGTCAAGTCAACAGGCAAATCCACCTGGATGCGCCCGTCTGCGGAAAGGGTAGGGGAGATGGTGATCTTGGAGGTAGAGGGTGATGTGGCTGATACCGGTGACACAAGCACGTTTTTCGCCACCGAAGCGACCAGAACCGGCGAGTGATCGGCTGCATCGAACATTTGGCGGAAATTATCAATCTCCGGTGACGAGTACGCGAACAGCGGTGCCATCCACTTGGGCGGCAGGCTTTGGTACCACACCTTGGCCGTCACGGATAAAGCCCCGGAGTAGCCATTGATGGGGATGTGGAAATGGAGGATGTCGGCCCCGCTGCCTTCCGTGCCATCGGGAAAGTGGTTAAAATCAGGGTCAGAAAGGGCGTTCCCAACGATAAGCGTAGTGTCATAAACCGAGTGAGAAATCGAAAAACCTTGTGGAGTCAGGCGGTTATCTTTCAAGGCTTTATCACCCCTTTCCAAAATATTGGTAAATGCGCCGGACACGTCGCCGGGCACCATTTCGTAAATCTGCACCTGATCAGGTCGGTTTATGACATGGTAGTGCGGTTCCACGTTCGCGTCCTCGTCGGGCAGGCTGTAGTCGGTGTTGGGGCGGCCCGAATGGAACACCGTTTGCCCATCGGCATTTTTTACTTCAAATTCCACCCAAGCCCGGCGCGAGGGGTAGCCGGAGGGGAATTTATGCCCGGCTTTGTTGGCTAATTTCAGGGCAAAAAATGCCGTGTCACCGTTTAGAACCTGCGGTTCGAGGGTCAGGTCGAGGGTTTGTTGCTGGAGCAAACGCAGCGTGGCGGTGATCGTGCTGTCGAAATGTTCCGCTTTGGCGCTGATACCCAATTTGGTGCGATTTTCTTTCAACAACCGGAGCATGGTCACGTTGGCCCCGGCCATTTCGTGCAGGCCGTAGGGAAATTTGGGTGTCAGGAACTGGTAGTTGGCGGAAACGATGACCTCGTCGGGAATCTGCGGGAGGTGGCAGGCTTGGCAAGTCACATTGTCGCGGGTACGGTCGTATCGGCTGTTTAGCCATTCGTGGTAAGTGGCCTGTTCCACAAAACTGCCGCCTGTCGGGTTTCCGCCCAGGTCCGCGGTAGCGGTGATGAGGGTATGGCAACCAGCACACAAGCCTGCGTCGCTGATGTGTTCTCCGTACAAGGGCGTTATGCCCACGAAATCGCGCATTGGTGGCGCAAAGGGCAGATCGTATGGGCCGTATGACACGCGAACTTTGTTCGTATCAAAATTAAGCGCCCCGGAATGCAGAAGGCCGATCATTGCAGGGGCCTGAGCATGGCATGCCTGACAGGTAACCCCGTCGAGGCCGAGTGAATCGGTGGGCAGATCAGATAACAGGTAGTGCGGTTTTTGGCCCTTGAGTTTTGCCTGATAATGCCCGGCAGGTGCGTGGCACGAGGTGCATTTGTCCTGCAAGGCGAGACTATGGGTTGGGTTGACCAAAATTTCGTGCGACACCTTGGCACGCCAGAACGGGTCTTTGGCTGCATTGGCCATCATGGTGCTGCCCCAATCATCGTACACGTTTACGTCCTTACCGCTATTGTCCACAGAGGCAAAACCCGTGGGGTCGAAACCATGACAGCCGCCGCAGGTTTTGGCCGTCAGAAAAATCACACTGGAGTCAATCGGCAACTCGCCAGCAGTTGCATGTGCTTTTGAAAGTTGGCTGCGCAAAACCGCCAGTTCGGCGGGATGGTGAAACAGTTTGGCGGTCTTGGTATAGGGGAAATCCGCCAAAACAGCAACAAGCAGCGGTAACGTAATGGCAAATGGTAGTGCTTTTTTCATGGGAAAACATTTCAAAACTCAATACTCAAAACTTTTTGCAGGTCTTCGGGCGTGTCTATACCGATGGTTTCCAGATCGGTGATTGCAACGGCAATGCGCAGACCGTTTTCCAACCAGCGCAACTGTTCCAGCGATTCGGCGCGTTCCAGCGGCGTGGGTTGAAGCCGGGCTATGCGCAACAGGGTGTTTCGGCGATAAGCGTACAGGCCGATGTGTTTATAAAAAGCCTGGCCTTCCAACCAGTTTTCCGGCAAAGCGTCGCGCACAAACGGGACGGGATGGCGGCTAAAATAGATCGCACCGTGTTTTTGGGAAAAGACGACTTTGACGGCATTCGGGTTGTTCAGCATTTCGGGCTGATCGATCTTTTTGGCCAGGGTGGCTATCGAGAACCGGGGCTGCTTGAGCAGGGTTTTCGCCAGCAGATCAATTTGTTCCGGCTGTACAAACGGCTCGTCGCCCTGGATATTCAGCACGATTTTCGCCTGTGGAAATTGGGCGGCTACCTCGGCACAGCGGTCGGTTCCGCTGGGATGGTCGGGGCGCGTCATCAGCGCTGTACCCCCGAATGCTAGAACGTGTTCGCGGATACGCTCGTCGTCAGTAGCTACGACTACCTGGTCCAGCAGGGTAGCACTGCCTGCCTGCTCACAAACGCGCTGGATCATGCTTTTGCCAGCGATCATGGTCAACGGTTTGCCAGGAAACCGGGTGGATGCCCATCGTGCGGGGATAATGCCGAGGATCATTTGTTGTCGTCTTCTTTGTAAATCAAAACCTTGCGTTCACCAGGTTTGGCGTAGCCGCGGTACATGCCCTCGGAATTAAACGGCATAGCGATGTTGCCGTCTTTGTCCACGGCGATAAGACCTCCCTCGCCGCCTTTTTCCACGAGTTTTTTCATAACGACGGCTTCGGCGGCATCCCGGAGGGAAAGCCCGCCGTAGGCCATGCGTGCCCACACGTCGTGCGCCACGGTGTAGCGAATGAAGTATTCGCCATGGCCGGTGCAGGAAACAGCGCAGGCTTCGTTGGAGGCGTAAGTTCCGGCCCCGATCACGGGCGTGTCGCCGAGTCGGTTCCAGCGTTTGTTGGTCATGCCGCCGGTGGAAGTGGCGGCGGCGAGGTTGCCGTTTTTGTCGAATGCAACACAACCGACGGTGCCGAACTTATGGTCAGGGTATTTTCGGCTCATACCCTGCGGCGACTTGGCCTTCTCTTCTTGAATCGTTTTTTGCAGGGCGTCCCAACGTTTTTGGGTAAAAAACCACGCCGGGCCTACCGTATCAAGGCCGTTTTCGAGCGCGAACTGCTCGGCGCCCTTGCCGCACAAGAAGACGTGCTGCGATTTTTCCATGACGGCGCGTGCGAGCAGGATTGGATTTTTCACGGTGGTGATACCCCCAACTGCGCCGGCGGCCTGGTTGCTGCCGTCCATGATGCTAGCGTCGAGTTCGTTGCGCCCGTCGTGGGTGAAAACAGCTCCGCGCCCGGCATTGAACAGGGGGCAGTTTTCAAGCCAGACGACTGTTTGGGTGACAGCATCAAGGGCGGTGCCGCCATTTTTCAATATATCTTCTCCCACAGAAAGAGCCGAATCAAGGGCGGCCCGGTACTCAGCATCTTGCTGTTGAGTCATTTCGGCTTTCAGGATAGTGCCTGCTCCGCCATGAATGGCCAGTGCGTATGCCGGTCGGGTGGGAGAGGGGTTGGGCTTGTCGGCGGGTGGTTGGCACCGGATCAAAATCAAAGAAAATAACAGGAAGAAAATGTAGCGAATAGACATGGGTTGTGATTTTGGCGGTGAAAATAGGATGCCGCCGCCAAAGTTTGTTACTGCCCGATGTCGCCTGTTGTCCAACGTAGCCCTGCCTCGGCCTTTCGGTAGGCTGCTAGGAGTTTCACGAGTTTGGTTTGTGCTTCCAGCCAGCGTTGTTCGCGGGTATTGATGAGAAAAACGGAAGACTCGCCGAACCGAAATTTTTCATTTTCCCCCTCTAGCAGTGTCCGGTAATTATCGGTGATGCCGCGGTAGAGGACCACTTGGCCAGCGAGGATATTTAGTTCGTTTAGGTACTGGCGCACTTTATTCTCGATTTCGAGTCGTTTTTGCTGGAGCGCGAGATCGGTTTGGTCCACTTTTATTTGAGCGATCTGCCAGTCTCCACGGGCTTTTCGGTTGAGAATGGGATAACTAAATCGTAGGCTCAGTTTGATATCATTGGCTAACACGGCTGGGCCGTCAATTCCGGGGGTAGGAAAAAACTGCCACCCGTTGCCAAGAACCTGATAACCCAAGTCAAGCACAGGTTTCCGTCTTTCCAACTTCAATCGGCGCTCCACGTCCAGTGTGTTGCGTTTGGCATGGTATAAAAGCAAGTCGGGGTGTTGGCGTAGGGCGGTTTGCAACAAGTTATCGGCACTTGTCTGATCTACGAGTGGTAACAAGCCAGCAGATAAGGGTTCCGGGCTGACGAGTGGCATCGGATTTTCGGGCGTTCCATCGGTATTCCAGCGGAAATTAGCCAGTTCGAGCGTTGCGTTCTGGCGTTCAACGCGTGCGAAACTCAGGTCCAGTTCGCGGTTTTGTACTTGAATATATGCTTCGAGGGTGTCAATTGCGGGCTTGTCGCCCTGCTTGAAACTTTCCACAATTCCGGAGTAACGGATTTGGGCTAGCCGGAGCGCATTTTCAAAAATTTCGACAGCGTTTTCGGCAGCGGCCCAGTTCCAGTAAGCCTTTGAAGCCTCGAAGAGCAGATCATTGATGGTGTTGTTTCGAGCGGCCTCGCCTTGTTGCAGGCCGATGCGACTTTGTTTCAAATCGGCGCGACGCTCGTCCATGAGCAGACCCTGACCGAGCGTCCAGTTGAACCCTAAAGCTACTTGTCCGGCACCGGGCAGTTGAGACTCCGGGTTAAGAAACGATCCGGTAGCGAAGTTGTAGTTGCCCTTTACCTCCAACCCGAACAATGTGGGCCATTTTATGCCCGATTCCGTGTACTGGAAGTAGGTTTTGTTGCCGAAATTTTTGCTGTCAAAATCGCCATACAGTTTGGGGTCGAACCCGCCTTTTGCGCGGAGCAGCTGTGCGCGGGCCTGATCGAGCAGCAGATCGGCCTGTCGGACAGTAGGGTGGTACTGCAGGATTTGGCTGCGTAAACTTGCCCAGTCGAGGCTTTGGGGTTGTTGGGCCAGTAGGCCACAGGGCAGTAACCACAGGGCAAAATGTGCGAAATGCTTGTGCACGGATGGGCTATTTTGTTTTTTTCAAGGGAGTCTTGGTATCTAATCCGCCACCTTTGGGGGCATCGCCGGGGTCGTTGTTTTGGTACAGGTCGGGCGGAAATCCGTTGAGCATCCGCCAAATCTCGTACCAGAGCGGGACATTGTTCAACAGTGCGATACCCTTGGCGCCGCCGCCGACTTGTAGTGCTTGCGGCCATGATTGCTCGTTTGGGTCTGGTGCCACAAGTATGCGAAACTTGCCGTTGGTGCTAATGTTTCGATCAATGGCAGCCACTCGACCCGCGAAGGCACCAAACGAAACGCCCGGCCAGCCACTGAAAAAAAACGCTGGCCATCCATCGAACAAAAAACGAACCTGGCAGCCAACACTGATGAGGGGCAGGTCCATGGGGCGGACATAAATTTCTACGGCCAGGTCGCGGCCTGCCGGCAGGATGCTGACCACCGGGTCGCCCTCCTTTATTGTTTCGCCAATGCCGGGCGTTATGGCTTGCACGATGTAGCCGTCTTGCGGGGCAGTAATGAAATAAAAACTGGTTCTACGAGCGTAGTTTTCACGTTCAATGCGCAGTTTATCAGCGGATGCCTGTGCGTCGAATTTTTCAGACATGGTGCTGTACTTATCGCTCTGTGCTTTGGCTATCTTGTTCGCGTACTCGTTCCGATTCAATTGTAACTCGGTTTTGTAAATGTCCAAGTCATTGTATGCAGTAGCTAACTTGTTTTGGGCACCGATCAATTTGGCTTCGCTTTCTTGCATCTTGGCTTTTTTCTCTTCCAGTTCGGTCAGGGATTTTAGCCCTTTTTCGTGGAGGTTTTTGATGCCTTCAAACTGCCTGTTAGCGATTTGAACATCCACTTTTGCCTGTTCGAGATTGGCGCGTTCGGATTCAATTTTGAGTTCGGCTTGACGGATCTTGTTTTCTGCTTGCTGGATTTTGTTGATTAGTTCACCTTCCATCGCTGCGATTTGGGTTTCGAGCGCTCCAACTTTGCTGCCGTATGAAGAAATAGCGGATTCTTTGGCCTGCACCTGGTTGCCTACGCGCTCCACGATCTCGGGATCAAAATAGTCGGACTTGATTTCGGACAAGAACAAGATTGTGTCCCCTGCCTTAACCTCTTGCCCCTCCATGACATACCATTTTTCCACCCTGCCAGCGATGGTAGCATGGATCGTTTGAGGGCGATGTTCGGGCCGCAGAGTGGTGACCTTGCCGGTGGCCCGGACGTTTTGCGTCCACGGCAGGAATAGAAACACTATAAGAAGGGCAAGCAGAACAAGGAACAGGTTTCGAGCCGATATGTGCCAGCGGGCCAATTTGTTTCGGGCAGGAGCCTTCAGGCCTTGCAAGTCTTTTTCGCAATGAACGGTGTTGTCAGAGATATTAAGCATTGCTTTGTTTTTACGTGGTTTGGGGATTATTCAGCGAGTTTTTCACGAAAGATACGCTCGTAGTGATCGGTTTTTTGCACTTGGTCGAAGTTGCCTTCAAATACGATCCGGCCATCTTGAAGCACGATCACGCGGTCGCAAAGCGAAGCAAGCAGGGGGTCAGTGGTTGTACAAATCAATGTCCAGTTGTGTTGTCGCGCGGTAAGCAGGCGGCCCACGCGCAGACGGTCACGGAAAGTCAGGTTTCCGAGCGGGTCCTCCATTACAAGGAGGTTTGGTGCCGTCACGATGGCTCGGGCGATCAGTATTTGGGTAATGGTGCTACGGGGAATGTTTTTGCCGCCGGGGAGCAGCTCGGTGTCCAAGCCTACGGCACTTTGGCGGATGAAGTTAGTCAAACCAACATCTTCGGCTACTTTCAAGACTTGTTGGATCGGGATAGAATCGCGTCCGAGCGTGATGTTTTCCTGGATACTGCCTCGAAAGATATCCTCTTGGGAGGAATAGTCGCCGATATGCTCGCGCAAGCTGCGGAGGTTTATGTTTTGTTTAGGCAACCCGTTGAAAAGCAAGGAGCCGGTATAATCGCGTTTGATGACGGAAAGTACTTGCGTGAGCGTGCTTTTACCAGCACCCTGATAGCCCGTTATGGCCAAGCGCTCACCAGGCGGCACTTTAATTGTCAGGTCTTTCAAAACCACTTTATCCGAATCGCTGAATTGGTAGGACAAGTTGCGCACTTCTACACCGAGTGGTTGACTGCTGTCGCAAAAATCTTCTACGCGCACACCGTCCTCTCGTTCGATCGGCAGATCTGCCACTTGGCCGATCTTTTCAGTGGCCGTGAGTACATCGTAGCCCGTTTCGTGCAGCAGAATCAGTTTTTCAACGGAATCGACAATGAATAGCACGAGAATTTCGGCTGCTACAAACTGGCCGAGGTTCAACTGGTTGTCCATCACCAATAAACTGCCAAGGATCAAAAATCCACCCAGAACGAGTGCCCGGAATACGATACTGCCCCCAAATTGAGTCATCAAAATGCGCCAGTGCCTGGCACGGGCATCCAGATAGTGCACGGTCAGTTCGTCGGTACGGGTCATCGGGAACCGGTTTTCGCCCGCAAGTTTGAAGGTAGAGGAGACTCGACTCACCTCCTCAAGCCAATGGGCGAGTTTGTATTTGTATTTGGACTCCATCAGGCTGCTAGCCACGCCGAGTGGAGCCGTCCACCAAAAAAAAATGGCCAGAACACCGAGCAGCAATATGGCGGTCAGGACAAAAGTGGAATGGTAAAACGAGAGCAAGAGCAGGCTGAACAGGATTTGCAAAATAGCCGTGCTTCCGTCAATCAGAATTTTGGGCAACCCTTTTTGAATATTTTGGGTGTCAAAAAATCGGTTTGCGAGTTCTGGAAGGTGTTCGGTGCGCAACATTTCCAGGTTGAAGCGCGGTATCCGAATGGCGAACTCGATTGCAGAGTCCGTAAAAACCTGCCGTTGAATATTCTCCACGATTGACAATTGCATCAGCCGAAGGCCTCCCGTTATGATTGCACCTACAATAACAAAAGCGACCAAAAGCCCCCACGATGCCGAAATGCTACCACCTGCTAAAAGCCCGATAATAGCTTGTATGCCGAGCGGCAAGGACAGGTTAATAGCCCCCGCCACTATGGCGTACAGGATGATGTAGCGCATCTCGCGCCGATACTTGGAAAGCAATCGGATGAAACGGCGAAGGGGAGTTCGAGGGTGAAGGCTGTCAAATGCCATGTTTTTTTTGTGACCCGCTTTTGGGCAACAGGTAAACGAACAACGGTCACATTGGTTTAACCACGGGTGTGCAGGCATGGGTTTGAAGGCTTGGCAAACCGCCGGGACGCATTTTGTCCAAAAATTTAGGGGTATGGACGACCAATTGCAGCGTTCCAGTTTTCCAAAAGCACACTTTTGCGCCGGGTTGTGAAAACAAACCAGTTTTGGCCGCCCGATTTTATCACTTTTTTTTACTAACAAATCTGATAATGAACGATTTGCTAAAAAACCCGTTGGCAGTTTTTGTCGCTGGCTTGCTGTTGCTTTGGCTAATTTTCAAGTTGATGAAAGTCTTCATCAGTGTATTTTGGATTTTTGTTTTAGCCTTTGTCCTACTTTTTTTCTTAAATGATCGCTTCCGTCGTGCCGTGCGGATGTTTTTGGGCAGTATCTTTCGGCGCTAAATTTATTAACCAACTTTTTTCCTACCGATGAGCACAGAATTGCAACCAATCAAACCCAAAGGATTTTGGAGCCGCCCTGAAGGCATGACGGGCGGTCTTTTTATGGGCGCTATCCTCCTGGGAGGCGGATACCTGCTTTATAAAGCACTTCCCACGTTGATCGAATTGACCCAAAATACCCTTTACCTCGCGGGTTTACTCGCCGCTCTGGCTGGAGTCGTGTACATGGTGTTGGACCCGAAAATGCGCAACTTAGTGTGGTACATGTATAAATCGGTCATGCGCTGGGTTACGGGACTGTTTGTACAATTGGATCCGATAGGCATCTTGAAAAGCTACATTGAGGACCTGAAGAACAACCTCGGGTCCATGAACGAGCAAATCAGCAAGCTCAAAGGCCAGATGTACCGGTTATCCGAAATGATCCGTCAAAACCAGCGCGATATTCAGGCTAATCTCGGCATTGCCAGCAAGGCTAAGGAAACGGGCAAGGAATCAATCATGGTGCTCAAGGCCCGCAAGGCGGGCAGGCTGCAGGAGTCCAATATGAAACTGGAAGACGTGTACAAACGCATGGAAGTGCTGTACCGGGTGCTGACAAAAATGTACGAAACTTCAGAAATTATGCTGGAGGACCTTCAGGATCAGGTAGTCGTGAAAGAACAGGAGTACAAGGCCATCAAGGCCAGCCATTCGGCTATCCGTTCAGCCATGACTATCCTGAGCGGGAACAGCGACAAAAAATACATGTACGATATGGCCCTGGAGGCAATGGCTGAAGACGTGGGCCAAAAGGTGGGCGAAATGGAGCGCTTCATGGATATGTCCAAAGGTTTCATGGATTCCATTGACCTGCAGAACGGCGTCTTCGAGGAAGAGGGCCTGGAAATGCTGGAAAAGTGGGAGAAAGAAGGCGTGTCTTTTTTGCTCGGCAAGGAAAAGTCTTCCATTATCGCCAAAGCGGGGGACTCGAAAGAACTGCTGGACTTGAACACACCCATCAAAGTGCCCACTAAAGAGGCCCGTGGCGGAAACCAGTACGACTCGTTTTTTGACAGTTGAAACTACCTTTTCCATGCGCCGCCACCTGTTTGTGTTTGTACTTTGGCTAGCCGCAATTCAACCTGCTCTTGCCCAACAGGGACTCGAAAAAATTGACACCGCTCTGTTGAGAAAAATCGAGAGCGGTGCCGCTGCGGAGTTTCTTGTGATCCTGCGTGTACAGGCCAATGTGCGTGATGCGACGCGGTTTCATCAAAAAGCCGACAAAGGCCGATATGTGTATGAAACCCTGCTTGAAACCGCCGAACGCACACAAGGCCCTGTGCGCGAGGTGCTTCGGCAGGCCGGTGCGCCCATGCAATCATTCTGGATTGTGAATGCGCTTTGGTCCAAGGGCCGTGCTGATCTTGTATTGCGACTGGCAGAAATGCCTGATGTGGCACGGGTGGAGGACAACCCTGTGCTGCACCTTAGTCGCGTGCCTAAATTGGTTGAAACGGCTGCTATTGACCGAATTACCCCTAATTCCAACACCTGGGGCCTGACCAAGATCAACGTCGATGACGTATGGGCGTTAGGCCATACCGGTACTGGTGTGGTAGTAGGCGGGCAGGATACTGGCTACGAGTGGGAGCACCCGGCAATCAAAGACCAGTACCGCGGCTGGGACGGTTCCTCTGCTGACCATAACTACAACTGGCACGACGCAATTCACAATTTGATAAATGGGGGATCAAACTCCTGCGGACTCAACCTGGACGAACCCTGCGATGACAACGGGCACGGCACCCATACAGCAGGCACTATGGCGGGCATGGTCAATTCCGTTGCCATAGGCGTGGCTCCAAACGCCAAATGGATCGGCTGCCGCAACATGGAAGAGGGTGACGGCACTCCCGCAACGTATATCGAATGTTTCGAGTGGCTTACCGTACCTACCGACCTGAACGATGCTAACCCCGACCCGAACATGGCGCCCCATGTCGTCAACAACTCCTGGGGCTGCCCAAGCTCCGAGGGCTGCAACAGTGGCAACTTCGCCACGATGGACACGGTCATCAACAACATGCGAGCGGCAGGCATCGTCGTGGTTACGTCAGCAGGAAACGACGGCCCGAGTTGCGGAACCATTAACAACCCGCCTTCCATTTTTGCTGGGAGTTTTGCCGTCGGGGCCACCAATAGTAGTGATAACATAACCGCTTTCAGCAGCCGGGGCCCGGTTACTGTTTTTGGCAACCGCATAAAACCGGACATCAGCGCCCCTGGCGAGGGGATCTACTCGTGTTTAGGAACAGACAACAACCCTGGTTCGTACAATTATGCATCCTGGAGCGGTACCAGTATGGCTGGCCCACATGTAGCGGGCGTAGTCGCGCTCATGTTGTCGGCCCGACCTGACCTGATCGGGCAAGTGACCGTTTTGGAAAACCTGATGAAAAACACAGCGGTGCCGCGCTTCTCTTCGTCGCCACACTGTGGCACGGACAATGCCTCTTCTCGACCCAATAACAAATACGGCTGGGGCCGTGTAGATGCGCTCGCTGCTGTGAACGCCGCCATCAACTTACCTGTGGAACTCGTTTCGTTCTCTGCCAAGATGGAAGATATAACCACCTTGCTATTTTGGTCAACGGCTACAGAACAGGGCTGCGATTACTTCGAAATCCAGCGCAGCTCCGATGCCGTACAGTGGCAAATACTGGGCAATAAAACCTGTTCGGCATCCAGCAGCCAAATCACCGATTATCAGTTCAGAGACCTTGCGCCTGCCGCTGGACTGAACTACTACCGGCTCCGACAAGTGGACGATTCAGGAGCATTTGCGTACAGCCCGATCGTATCGGTGCGCCACGGCCAGCCAGGCGTGCGGCTGCGCGTGGCGGCGCACCCGGTGCGGCAACAAATTTTTGTGGAAGTGATCGGTAGCGCCACGGGCGAACAATGGCGGATTTCCTTGCACGGTATGGACGGGCGCGAGGTGCTCCGCTCTGAGCCGTCGGAACAAATCCTGACCGTGAACCTGCCCGGTCTTGTGCCCGGCATGTATACGGTTTGGCTACACGATGCGCAAGGGCGGGTAGTGGATGTGCGAAAACTAGTTTGGTGAGCGGCTACAACTTGTTTTTCGTGACCAACACGTCCAGTGCTGTCCAAGCGGTTTCATCGGCCACTTTAAATTTAGTTTTCAGGTAAAGAAAAATTTTGTGCTCTTGCGGTGTCACGATCCCATCGGCGAGAATGCAGTCGAGGCAATGGTAAAAGAGCGGCAAGCGCGTCTGCTCGCGGATAACTCCCATCGCCGAGTCAATGAGCGAAGCCG
>JBJXEZ010000256.1:0-9252 GCA_046153695.1 Saprospiraceae bacterium | reverse complement strand
CTATACACTGATATTTCTACTACCTGACGAAGCAGTTTGCGCCAACAGGGACTGCTGCCGATCAGCTGTTCTTTTACAGCGATGGTCTCTAGCAGGTTATCGACGTCTGTCCATCGCTTGAGCCGGGCCTTCAAAATTTGTTCCGGCTCGGGTAAGAGGTTCCACTGTAACACCTCCTCGGCTCCCGAATGGAGGAGCTCCCAAATTTTGTGGTGCTCCAAAGGCCGGTTGTACAGCCCGATGCAAATGGTGTGCAGGTCCAGTTGTTTGCAGTAGCTCAAAAAATCGCAGACTTCCGCCCAAGCTGAGCTCTCGCCCAGCAGTACGAGGGCCGTTTGGGTCTGTTCACCAGGAACATCGGTACTGACGATACCGGACACAGCAAGCGTGCTTCGAAGCCGATCGGCCTCGGAGGTGCGGTAAAAATTCTGGAAAAGGACAGGGTTTGGGGGATCGGGATTTGGGCCTACATTTGGACAGGGGGACGCTTTCATGGCCTTGATTTTTTTGATGAAAACCGGGGCCTTGGGGGAACAAGGTCGAATGTAGCAACAAGTTTAATTTCCAACTGGCCCATTTACGGAACGGCCTGTTTTTTTATTTTGTGGCAAGTCTCTTCAGGTTCGTGCCATAGATTATGCTGGGCAAAGAAAAGCACGGGTATTTATGATATCCAAACCCGGAATCAGGGTTTTCCCTGAGAAAAAATCGGGTGTTTGTACGGATTGGCAACCGACTCGAACAAGATACTTTTGTACCGGGCATTTCAAGAACCGCATTACAAAATTCGATTGCCCGCTTTTACCCCCCACTTTTTTTTATTACACGCTTCATGTTGGCCCCAGCACCACCTGAAACATTCCCCTGCGGTACCCATTCCGCGCGGCAGCAATTGCCGCACACTCCCTTCGGCTGCATCGCCCATTCGAGCAGCACACAGTAATCCCGGCGGTGCGATCAAACAAACACTATTCATTTATCATGCGCCCGGTGTCCAGCAGAGGACATCGGGCGCTGATCTTTTGATGAACTTCTTACCTTTGGGCTTGTTCAAAAACCGCTTTTCACTTCACATCAAGACAAATCCACTACGACAATGGCCTTTACCCTTCCTGACTTGCCCTACTCCCCCGCCGCCCTCGAACCCCACGTGGATGCTCGCACCATGGAAATCCACCACGGGAAACACCACGCCGCCTATGTAAACAACCTGAATGCTGCCGTGCAGGGCACCGAGCACGAGGGAAAATCGCTCGAGCAACTGCTGGCTGGCATGTCCAAACTCCCACCAGCCGTGCGCAATAACGGCGGCGGCCACTGGAACCACACCTTTTTCTGGGGAATCATGGCACCCAACGCTGGCGGCACCCCAAGTGGCGATCTCGCCGCAGCTATGGACAAGGCATTCGGCTCCTTCGACGAATTCAAAAAACTGTTTGCCACCGCTGCAGCCACCCGTTTCGGATCGGGCTGGGCATGGTTGTGCGTTGGCGAAGACGGTGGCCTTTTCGTATCCAGCACCCCCAACCAGGACAATCCGCTGATGGACATTGCCGAAAAGCCCGGCCAGCCCATCCTCGGCCTTGACGTATGGGAACACGCCTACTACCTGAACTACCAAAACCGCCGGCCCGATTATGTGACGGCCTGGTGGAATGTGGTCAACTGGGATGAAGTGGCTCGCCTCTACGCAGCAGCCAAATAGCACCCTCTCTTAAAGCAAGCCAAGCCCGTGCGCACCAACCACTTAATTTGGATTATCGGGGCCGCAGCCATTTTGGCTGTAGCCTACTTCTTCTCAGACATCGTCGCTTACCTGCTTATCGCAGGCGTGCTGGCCATGTTGGGCCGCCCGATCAAACATTTTTTTGAGCGGCGCATCCGTTTACGCAGCTGGCAGCTGGGGCCAGCAGGCGCCACTGTTCTCACCATGCTCAGTTTTTACATGGTCATCGCCGGGCTGCTGATGCTGTTTGTACCCACCATTATGGCACAGGTGCAGCACCTCGCGTCGGTGGACTACTCGGTGCTGGGTGAAAAACTGAAAGGACCGTTTACCGATTGGGACGCGCAATTGCACCAGGTCGGCCTGCTGGAGCCTGACCAGTCGCTGGGGAAACGCACGCAAGAGCTGCTCAGTGGCTGGTTTAAACCGACTATGCTCGGCGATTTTGTGGGTGGTTTTCTCGCCACGGCGGGCAACGTGGCGGTGGCCTTCGCCTCCGTCTCATTCATTCTGTTCTTTTTTTTGAAAGACGACAACCTATCCGTTGGCATCCTGCACGCACTGGTACCCGCCAAATTGGAAAACAAATTGGTGAATGCCGTGGAGGAGTCGGGCATCATGCTCCAGCGTTATTTCAGCGGGCTGGCGCTCCAAACGCTGGCTTTCATGGCTATGGCTTCGTTGGCATTGTGGCTGTTCGGTGTGCCCAACGCCCTGCTCATCGGGGTAATGGGCGGCCTGTTCAACATCGTGCCGTACATCGGCCCCATTATGGGCATCGTGCTGGGTTGTTTTTTCACGCTGTCCTACTACATCGAGGCCGAATTTTCACTGTTGGCACCGCAGTTGTTTAAAGTGGCCGGAGCCTTTGCGATCACACAAGCGGTGGATAACAACTTTGTCGGCCCGTACATCACCTCCACCAGTGTCAAGGCGCACCCGCTGGAGATTTTTATCGTCACACTCGTGGCCGCCAAGTTGGGCGGCGTGATCGGTATGGTGGTCGGCATACCCGTTTATACCGTGTTGCGTGTGGTAGCGCGGGTGTTTTTCAGCGAATTCCGCCTTGTAAAACAGTGGACGAGCCAACTTGACGAGGAGTGATCATTTGCCCAACCATTCCCGAAATGATTCCGCTTTTTCGCGGCTGACGAGCACATCGTCCTTGCCCATCGGATCTTTCAGTACCACCTTGAGGCGGCTGTTGGAATAGGCCACCACGTCTTTAACCGCGCTGAGCGCTACGATATACTGGCGGTTGAGCCGGAAAAAACGCTCCGGGTCCAGTATATCCTCCAGTTGTTCGAGGGTGTAGTCCACCGGGTATTTTTTTCCGTTTTGGTGGCGCAGCCACACCAGTTTGTTCTCTCCGAAAAAAAAGTCAATGTGTTCACTGTCAATAGGCGTGAAGTGGTCGCCGATACGTGCCAAAAAGCGGTTTTTGTAATGCTGGGGTTTCAGGGCGAGTACCATCTGGCGCAGGATGTCGGCGTCGAATGATACTGGCCCCCGGAGCTGGCGCAGTTTGGAAAATGCCCGGGCGAGGTCGTCCTGATCTACGGGTTTCAGCAGATAGTCCACACTATTCACCTTGAACGCCCGCAGTGCATAAGCGTCGTAGGCTGTGGTAAAAATGATCGGGCAAGGCACCTTTACCTGTTCAAAAATTTCAAAGCTCAGCCCGTCGGCCAGTTGTACATCGAAAAAAGCAAGGTCGGGCGGCGGATTCTGGCGAAACCACGCCACGGCAGCGCTCACGGTGTCCAATGTAGCCGTAACTTCAATGGCCGGGTCGAGTCGCTGGAGTTTGCTAATGAGGCCCCATGCAGCCAGGTCTTCGTCTTCGATGATGAGTACGCGCATGTCAGTTTCGAGTTTCGAGTTTTACGTTTTGAGGTCAGCGATGGTCGGAATTTTCACCGTGAAATAACCGTCGGCGTCGGAAATGAGGATGGGCTTGCCCGTGAGAATTTGATAGCGGGCGGATATATTTTCAAGGCCCATGCCAGTAGATTCGGGCAGGGTATTTTTTGACCGCATGTTGTTTCGCACCACGATATGGCTGTTTTCTTGAAAAATTTCGATCTGCAATGGATGGCTTTTTGATGCCTCATTGTGTTTCAGGGCATTTTCCACCAACATTTGCAGCGTGAGTGGAGCCACACACCCACTTGCCGGTTCAGGCAGCCGGATGTCTGCTTTCAGGGCCGTGCCGAATCGGGTGTCCATCAAAAAGAGGTAAGCCCGCAAGGTGGCCAGCTCTTCGTCCAAAGGCACCATTTCCAGCTCCCTGCTTTCGAGGATGTAGCGGTAAACAGCGGACAGGCGGCGAATGAACTGCTCAGCCTTGTCAGCATCCTGATGCACAAGCGACGCCAACACATTGAGGCTGTTGAACAAAAAGTGGGGATTTACCTGACTTTTCAGCGCCTCGTATCGCGCCGATATTTGCTCTTTTTTCAACCGTTCGGCCTCTACCAGCGCCTCTTTCCAGTTGAGCAAAAACGCCCGCCCATGCATGATAATCGAAATAAAAAAAGTGATCACGAGTGTGGGTACGAAGTCCTCGAAGGTCAGTTCCTGCAAATACGGCCAGAACGCTTGGCCGTACCACCCGTCAATGAGCAGCCAATTGAACAGAACCCAGGCTGTGCATGTGAAAGCGATGGTGATTAGCACAGAAATGACCAACCGCTTCACCGGAGCGTCCACCCAGGTCGCCCACCGGTTGGGCACGTCGCTGAGGTAAGCATTGCCCAACCAAAATACAGCAGTGCCCGTGCCCGCCCTCCAGTAGTAGGCCCAGAGCAGCTCCCAGCCGCCGCGTTCGAATAGCTTCATCGGGTTGGCAAAGGCAAATATTGTAACCGCGCCACCGATGACGGCTATGGCGAGAAAACTGACCACGAATTCTTTTAATTTATTCCACACAGATACCGCAGGTTATGGTAGTGAAAATGATGGGTTCTGGCTTGGCATTATTTTGTTGATACTTTTTCCAAGTACTGCGCATTGATCCTTCGGCCCCAGTGCGGCAGCAGTCCGCGGTCTTTTTCCTGCTCAAACAGCGCGACAGCCTGTTCAAACAGGGGTTTTGCATTGGCCGCACCGCCGCCGTAAAATTCCGGCATGTTCAGCACATAAGTGCCCTCGAGGAATGGCGCGCGCGGGTTAGCCGGATCCAATGCAACGGCCCTTTCGAGCTCGGCGAACACTTTTGGCGACATCTCGGCACCCTTAGTCATCGGGCTTTCCATCACACGGCCGATCCAGACATAAGCCTGCAGCACGGCCAGTTCTGATTCGTTCGGGGCGAGCGCTTTGGCTCGTTCGAGGCTGGCCTGTGCCCCGTCGAGGGTCCGCATGGCTTGCACTGCGTCTTTGGAGAACAAAGGAAAGGCGATCATCAGGTTGGAAAATGCCGCGTAATACTCCGGTAGCCATTGGCCCGGTTCGGCGGCGGCAATGCGGGCAAAGGTGTTGGCCGAAGCCTGAAAGTCACCCATAACCCTGGCTGTGTCCAGTTGGGCAACCGCAGCCGTCATGGCGGAAACATAGCGGTCGTTTTGGGCGGCAAGGAAAATCGGGACAATGGTAATGACGAGCGAAAAACAAATTTTTTTCATAGCGCAACAGTGTTGTTTTTGGTAAATAATGCTGCGCAAAGGTTGTACAGGTGGCAGGCAAGTTGAAAACCAAGGTGACTGAAGCGCCGAATTGGGGGAGTGAAGTGCCCATTTGTTAGCCGCCGCCTAAAAGCAGCAACGCCAGCCACGCAAAGGGCAGCACGAAAATGAACGAATCGAACCGATCAAGCAAGCCACCGTGACCGGGCAGAAGCGAGCCGGAGTCTTTGATCTGGATGCTGCGCTTGAGCATACTTTCCACCAGATCGCCCATCGTACCGAACACCGCCACGCAGCCAGCCAAGAGCAACCACTCTCCGGTACTGTAATCCGACACCCACTGCGCCAACAACAAGGCGATCAGTACCGTGAAAACCATGCCGCCGAGCGTCCCTTCCCACGTTTTCTTTGGGGAAATACGGCTGAAAAATGGCCGTTTCCCGATGCGCGAACCGACGACGTAGGCCAACGTGTCGTTGGTCCAAGTGAGCAACAGCAACCCGAAAACCCGCATCGGCACATAATCGCCGTCTTCGAAGGCTACCCCGACTAGCAGGGCAAATGGTAGGCCCACATACACCAGCCCTAACAAGTAGTGCCCGATATTGGCGAATGGCTGCTCCGAACGCAGAAACAGTTCGAGAATAAACAGCCCGAATACCAATGCCAGCATACCAAAAGCCAAAACCTGGCCCGGCCCGGCCAAGATTCCGCCAGGCCAAAAGCCCAAAGCACTGCCTCCAGAGGCAAGAAATGGCAAAATGCCCAGAGCAGTGCCAAGCACCTTACGCCATACCAAGTGGTTGCTCTCGGAGGCAAAAAGCAGCCCCATGAGTTCCCACAAGCAGCCCGCCGTGATGAGCGCGAAAAGGAGGACAAACGCCCCCGCACCGCCAAATACACCACCCAGCATGGCAGCGGCAAAAACGGCAGCGGTAATGGTTCTTTGCTTCATATTATTGGCAAGGTTTGCCCTGCACGCGAGTCCATAGCTCGCCGAGGGCCGTTTTGAATTTTTCTGCGCCCTGCGGTGAGCGGTTGTGCTGGTACACGTCCCACTTGCCCTGTCTGTCTTTGAACAAAAGGAACGGGAAGACATAGTTGCCATCCACTAAGGTGTCGCCTTGAAGCCCGAAACGCAGGTCATTTACCTGCACCGTATCGCCGGTTTGTCCGAAGGGCAACACGTCGTAGTACCCGTCGCTGAACCAGCGCAGAAAGTAGTAGGCCCTGTCATCGTAGGGGACATGGTCGAGCAAGCGGTGGTTTTTGGGCAAGGTGGAAATTTTGTCAAAACCAGGCTGGCAGTCGTTGAAACCCGAAAGGCCGTAGTAGTAGGCGGTGTCGCCCTCGGCTACGCCGTACCACACTACGTTGTTGAAAATACTGGGGCCGGTCATGTAGCGGTTGTACCGGATTTCTTTCGCCTGGAGGGCTTGTTCGAACAGGTCGTTGGCCCGCTGCTTGTGCCAGTATGTGAACGCGAGGTAACCGCAACTCCACAGGATACCCGCCCAGGTCAGGTACTGCCGGATGCGCTGTGTGCGCTCAAACCGCGAGGCAAGGATAAGAAACAGGGCAAACGGCACGGTGTACAGCGGATCTACCACCGATACCGTGGTCCACTGGACGCGCACATCGGAGAACGGCTGCCATATCTGGGTACCAAAGTTGGTAAAACAATCGAGGATCGGGTGCGTGAAAATACTGGTAAAAAAAAGGGCTACCCAGGTATGATACGGCGCTTGCACGAGGCTGAGGTCGCGCCGCCAGTAGTCTTGCCAAAGTTTCCAGGTGAACCACGCACCGAGCAACAGGGTTGGCAAAAAAATGTACCAACTGATGTGTCCGTTGAGCACCACGGGGATAAAATTGATACCAGCTGCCGCTCCGAGAAAAAACACAATCCAGATCAGCATGGCGATCAGTTTGTATCCTCGCAGCCGGTAAACCCCCTGACTGTAAAACCACATTGTCAGGAACGCCAACAGCCACGGTGCCAGCCCGGCGAACAGCATGGAGTGCATAAACCCCCGGTGGAAGGCCATAGCCGTCATGCGGTTGGTAAAAAATTCAGCCAGCACATCCAGGTCAGGAATGGTGCCGCCAATGGCACCCCATAACATGGCCCGATTGCCGAGCCGACGTCCGGCTACAGCTTCGCCGCAAGCGGCACCGAGTACGATCTGTGTTAGTGAGTCCATATTTTTTATCCTTTCAGCCCCAGTCCGGCTTTTTCGGAAATCTCCAGCATGCGATCAATACACGGCACCCCCTGTTCGATCACCCAGTCAGGCAGGATGATCTCTGGTTGTTCGTGCGTCATACAGAGATAGAGTTTTTCCATGGTGTTGCGCTTCATGTGCGGACAGTCGTTGCAGGCGCAATTGTTGTTGGGTGGCGCAGGGATGAACGTTTTGTGCGGACTGGCTTTCTGCATCTGGTGCAGGATGCCCGTTTCGGTGGCCACGATATACGCCTGCGCGGCATCGTTGATGGTGTATTTCAGCAAACCCGTGGTGCTGCCGATGTAGTCAGCCATGTCGAGGATGTGTGCCTCACACTCCGGGTGGGCGATGAATTTGGCTTCGGGGTGCCGGTTTTTCAATTTCACGATGCGCTCATGGCTGAAAATCTCGTGTACCATACAAGCTCCGTTCCAAAGCAGCATGTCGCGCCCCGTTTTTTTCACGAGGTAAGCACCCAGGTTTTTGTCGGGAGCAAAAAGGATAGGTCGTTCCTTCGGAATGCTTTCGATGACGGCCACAGCATTGGTGCTGGTGCAGCAAATGTCGGTCAGGGTCTTCAACTCAGCCGTACAGTTTATGTAAGACACGACGATATGGTCGGGGTGTTTTTCCTTGAACTTCCGAAACAGGTGCGGCGGACAGGAGTCGGCCAACGAGCAGCCAGCCTTTAAATCAGGCAGCAGCACTTTTTTGGTAGGCGAGAGCATCTTGGCGGTTTCCGCCATAAAATGAACCCCGGCGAATACGATGATGTCCGCGTCCGTTTGAGCGGCTTTTTGAGACAGGCCCAGCGAGTCGCCAATGTAGTCGGCTACATCCTGAATGTCCGATTCCTGGTAATAATGGGCGAGGATGACGGCGTTTTTCTCGCGTTTGAGGCGGTTGATCTCGGCGGTGAGGTCGAGCATGGGGTCCACATCGAGGTCGAGAAAACCATTGCGGTCGAGGCGGTGGCGGGCGGTGGCAAGATCGGCAGTCATGTGCGGGCGGGTTTTGTTCCGTGTGTTTTTGGAGAGAACAAAAGTAGCGGCTTCCGGTTGAATCGGCGGCGGTGATTTGTGGCGGGGCGCCACAAACACATCTTGCCTACCTTTGCCCTCATGCCGCCCGAAGCCGCACCACTCCTCTACCGCGAACTTGTCCGCATTGCCGCGCACCCCGACTGGGGGCCGCGCGAGCGGGTATTGGCCCTCGCCACCCTGCTGGAGCGGTTGTTTTTCGAAGCAACCAAGCAGGAACAACTGGCGTTCAGCACGTTGTTTGCCAGGATCAGCTATGCCGGGCACCAGTACCAGTTCCGGCCCGACACCCTGCGGGCGATCCACCAGTTTCGGCGGGTGGCAGCGCGGGTACGGGCGGGCCAGTCGACTGCGACTGACCGCGACGTGCGCCTCGGGGTACTGGCCATGGCCGAAACCGTACTCATCGTATGCCAGTCCGCCATACCGGCCGAGGTGCTGGAGCATTTGCCTGCTGAGGGCGAGTGGCAATTCGCCCCGCCCGATATATGGGACTACAAGGCCCGTGCTCGTGTGGTGGTCGTACGCGACGAGCCGGAGCGGGAGTGCCTCGTGGGCTACGACGACGAAAGCCCCGGCCAGCCCGTCCGTATTCGCTACAACCTGCCCGATCGTAACGACAATTTCAACCC
>JBJXEZ010000225.1:0-8292 GCA_046153695.1 Saprospiraceae bacterium | reverse complement strand
CTGCCGCTTTAAGCGGGTGAGCGGGTGAGCGGGTGAGCGGGTGAGCGGGTGAGCGGGTGAGCGGGTGAGCGGGTGAGCGGGTGAGCGGGTGAGCGGGTGAGCGGGTGAGCGGGTGAGCGGGTGAGCGGTAAAAAAATTCAATTGACAACTCATGATACGCGCAGAAAACATATTCAGGTCGTTTGGGGAACAACAAGTGCTCAAGGGGATCTCGTTCACCTTCGAGGCAGGCAAGTGCAACCTTATCATCGGGCGATCCGGATCAGGCAAAACAGTGCTCGTAAAAATCCTCGTCGGGCTTTTGAAGCCTACCAACGGCACTGTTTGGTACGACAATACCGATTTCACCGCCCTCGATAAACAGCAGATGCGAGCCATCCGCATGAAAATCGGCATGCTCTTTCAAGGTTCAGCCTTGTTCGATTCGCTCACGGTGGAACAAAACATCCGCTTCCCGCTGGATATGTTTACCAACAAAACCCCCAAGGAAAAACTGGACCGGGTCAATTACTGCCTCGAACGCGTCAGCCTTGCCGGGAATAATAAAAAATACCCCTCGGAGCTCTCCGGCGGTATGCAAAAACGAGTCGGCATAGCCCGCGCCATCGTGCTCGATCCACAATACCTTTTTTGCGATGAGCCGAACTCCGGCCTCGACCCCAAGACCGCCCTCGTTATTGACGAACTCATCCGCAGCATCACCGTTGAAAACAACATTACCACCATCATCAATACCCACGACATGAACTCGGTGATGGAAAATGGTGATAATATCTGCTTCCTTTACGAGGGCCAGTTGGAATGGAGCGGCAACCGCGACCAAGTGTTGGAAAGCACGAACGAAAACCTTCAGTCGTTCATTTTTGCTTCACCTTTTTTGCAACGACTGCGGGATGCAGCCTTGAGCTAACCCCCCGAAGGGTGTGTCTCATAAGTATTTTTTCACCGCAGAGTCGCAAAAACGCGGTTTTATTGAGAATCAAGTTGACAAAATTCCGCGTCTCTTCGTTTTTGCGGTGAACAGAAAAAAGATGAAAAAACGCACACTCGCTTTCACCGTGATCGCCCTCACCGCCTGTGCCCGCCCAGTGCTTCCCGAAGGCGGCCCAAAAGACACCACGCCGCCGCAGGTGGTGCAGGAAAAAAGCACCCCAAATAACACGACACGGTTCGAGGGGCGATCATTCCAGTTGACCTTTGATGAATGGGTAACCCTAAACGACGTGGGCACTCAGGTGTTGGTATCGCCACCGCTGGCTAAACGCCCGGAGGTGTCGCTACGCGGTCGGACGGTCACGTTCCAGTTCGACAAGGACGAGGTGCTGCGCCAAAATACTACCTACACCATCAATTTCGGCGCCGCCGTAAAAGACCTTCACGAGAGCATTCCGGCCAAAGACCTTCGCTTCGTTTTTTCCACCGGCGAGGCCATCGACAGCCTCTCCGTTTCAGGAACAGTGGTGGATGCATTCTCCGGCGAACCGGTGGAAAATATAGCAGTACTGCTGCACGATCGCCTGGACGACAGCGTCGTGCGCCAGGAGCGGCCCTACTACTTCTCCCGAACGGACAAAATCGGTCAGTTCCTGATCCCCAACGTTCGGGCCGGAATATTCAAGTGTACCGCCATCGAGGACACAGACCATAACCTCAAATGGAGTGGCGATAACGAACGCATCGGCTTCGCCGAAAAACCGTTGCCCGTATCCGACACCTCGCCTGCAGTCGTGACCATCCGGATGTTCACCAACGCGCTATCTCTCCGTCTTGCTTCCACCAACACGGCACAATACGGCCTCGTCCGACTCGGGTTTTCCTCCTCGCCCGATACGGTGGCTTTGCGCCCCGACCGGCCCGGCCTGCGCTGGCTACGTGAGCAAGAACAAGATACGCTGCTCGTGTGGTACGACAACCCTGACTCCACCGCCTGGAAACTCCTGGTCGGATTAGCCGATACGGTGCCCCTGCGGGCACTCTCGCGATCAGCATTTTTGGAACAAAATAAGGTCTTGTTCGGCGAAGATGGCTTCGCTGCCGGAGCAGGCAGCGCCCGGCCTCGCGGTCGTTTGGCAACAGCCACCAGTACCGGGGCGGCGCCACCACGAACGATCAACGTGCAGCCCGGAAAGCCCGCGCGCATCCCGTTCAACAGCCCCGTGACCAACGTGGACACCTCCCGCTGCCTGCTCCGCGTGGATTCTGCAGACAGCCAAGCCTTTGTCCTCCAGTCTGACTCCTCCAGCCAGCGCAGTCTGCTGCTGGATCGCGCTTGGCAGGCCGGCCAGCGCTGCACGCTAAGCCTGTTGCCCGGTGCGATCACTAATTTTTGGGGTACGACCAACACCGATACCTTGCGTCGAATTTTCGTGGTACCCACCGAAAAACAACTCGGAAGCCTCGGCCTGGCGCTTGAAAACCTGCAACCGGGCATGCCACTCATCGTGCGCCTGATGAACGCAAACACCCTCGTCGAGGAGCGCGCTTTCACGCCAGTCGAGCCGACGGCACGCTTCGTGTTTCCCGGTTTGGAACCTGCTGCCACCTACTCCGTGCAACTTATTGAAGACCGAAACGGTAACCGCCGCTGGGACTCCGGCGACTACTTCGCCAACCGCCAACCGGAACAGGTATTGCTACAAAAATTGGAGCAGCTGCGCGCCAACTGGGAAATGGAGGTCGCTATTCAGGCAGAGTTTGTCAAAACGACTCGCGAAAAACCTTTGAAAACCGGAAACTGATCAATGTTTGAACACCTGCAAACAGACGGCGAGAAGCACTTGATCGTAATCGGCGGGGCCACAGCCACCGGTAAAACCGCTGCCGCCGTGCGATTGGCACAACAGCTCGATACCGAGGTCTTGTCTGCCGATAGCCGGCAGTTCTACCGCGAAATGAGTATCGGTACAGCCAAACCGACACTCGAGGAGCTCGGCGGTATTCGGCACCATTTCCTCGACTTTCTGAGTGTGACGGAATCCTACAACGTAGGCGACTACGAGCGCGACGCATTGCGCGTGCTTGACGAGATCTTTCGAAAAAAAAACGCAGCGATAATCGTTGGCGGTTCGGGACTTTTTCTTCGAGCAGTGTACGCAGGCCTCGACGAGTTCCCGAAAATATCGCCTGAAGTAAAAGCGCGCATACAGGCGGGCGAGGAATCGGGCGGACTGACCTGGCTGCAAAATGAGGTAGCTGAGCACGACCCCGCACATTTCGCCACCATGGACCGTCAAAATCCGGCACGCCTGCGTCGGGTGTTGGAGGTGTGCCTGGAAAGCGACTGCCCTTATTCCAGTTTTTTGAAAAAAAATACCGGAAAGCGACCGTTCCGCACGCACCAGGTTCTGCAGGAGCTGCCCCGCCCCGAACTGTACGCTCGGATCAACGCCCGAGTGGACCACATGGTGGCACAAGGTTTGGAAGCAGAAGCCCGTGCTCTTTTGCCCTACCGCCACCTACCTGCCTTGCGTACCGTCGGCTATGAGGAATGGTTCGATTTTTTTGACGGAAATTGCACCCGCGAAAATGTCATCGAAAAAATCAAACAGCACAGCCGAAACTACGCCAAACGGCAAGCCACCTGGTTTCGAAAACACGGCGACTGGGTAGGTGGATTACACAGTTAAGGGTCAGAAATTTTGGGTATACCCGCCGTAATATTGGCTCAAGCGGGTTGTTTATGTGTCGCGTCCGACCATTTGGCCTACCCGAACAGCCAGCGCAATTCACTATTCATCACCAAGCACATGCGCCAATTCCTTTTTTGCTCCATTGCCGTTTTGTTCCTGGGCACCGCTTCGCATTTGTCGGCTCAACCCGATTGCGCCGCGCACCGCCCCATTGTGTTCGTTCACGGTTTTTTGGCCTCCGGCGACACGTGGTCGAATTTTGTTCAACAATTTCGGGAGGCAGGCTACTGCCCGGAGCGGCTTTTTGTGTTCGACTGGAACACGCTGGACGGCACGATTGACCACAAAACCAACCTCGACGTAGCCATAGATTCGCTGCTTGCCCGCACGGGCGCGGACCGGGTAGACCTCGTCGGTCATTCAGCAGGCGGGGGCATGAGTTACCTGTATCTGATAGATTCGGCACATGCAGCCAAAGTGGCGCGGTTTGTCCAGATCGGTAGCCTAAACCAAAATCAGCCAGCTGGCCCGACTGGCGGTATACCCACCATGAACCTGTGGGCGGAAAACGACAAAATTATGCGTGGAAAAGACATGCCCGGCACCACAAATATCCTGTTGCCAGGCCTTGACCACTACCAGGTGGCCACATGCCGAGCCTCGTTCGAAGCTGTTTATCGGTTTTTGAACGATACACCGCCACCCGCCGAACAGCCTAAGTCAACTGTCCCTGTACGCGTGGGCGGCCGGGCTGTGTTTTTTGGTGAAAACAAGGCGGCCTCCGGTTCTGCCGTGGAAATGTACTACCTGAATCCCCAAAACGGTGCACGCGTGGGTGCTGCCATATTGGCCAAGGCCGACAAGCAGGGTTTTTGGGCCATACCAGGTGTACGGCCGGGCGTCCCTGTGGAGCTGGTAGTGCAACCCGCAGATTCCGCGCGGCCCGTGCATTATTTTAGGGAAGGCTTTACCCGCTCGAACGATCTTGTTTATTTGCGGGCTATGCCCAGCCGCATCTCCACGTTGGGTATGATATTGGCTGCCCTGCCCAATTCGCCCAAGCAATCGGTAGTCAACATATTTGCCGCCAGCCAAGCCGTTATTTTTGGCCGGGATACGTTGTCCGTGGACGGCATACCGCTCTCGACAGAAGCGCTCGCTGCTTCTGAAAAATCAACTATTTCGTTTTTTCTGTTCGATGGCAACAACAACAAAAAGAGCGATTTGCAGCCCCTTGGGCTCTTCGGGCGGTTCCCGTTTTTGACGGGTTTGGACATGTTCTTCAATCCGTCCAAACGAAAGCCCATTCAGGTTGTTTTCAACGGACGACGACAGGTTATTCGCAAAATCCCGTCCAGCGAAGGCATCCAGATCGTAGTTTTCGATTAGAAGCCATCTCAAAAATGGCGTCGGAGTTGAAATGAGTGACTAAAAGGCGAAGACAAGGCAGTTTTTTGAGTCGTAGTGGGGGTCTACGGCGAAAAAAACTAACGAAGTATTCGCTTTTTAGGCGCCATTTCGGCCCGACAGGTATTTTTGAGATGGCTTCTAGTTCTGTTTCAAATTCAATTTCGCCCATGCGTTATTTCCAACTTGTCTTTTCGCTGTTCTTGGTGACGCACGCCGTCATGGCTCAAACGTTTTCTCCTGTTCCCGGTCCATTGTTGGAAAAAGCCGTGGCGCTGGAGATGGCAACCGAATGTTATATTTTTTTTGAAAACCCCGGAGGGGACTCCCTGCGCCTGCGCTGGAAAACCATCGCCAAGTCGCACCCAACGGAATGGACACTGGATTTGTGCGACTTTGGCCTGTGCTATGTCGGCATACCGGCCAGCGGGCTGATGAATTTCGCTACGGGTGCCGAGCGGCCCTACCTCAAACTGATCGCCCAGCCTGGTTCCGTGCCTGGCTCCGCCTGGGTCGGTTTCCGGGTTTGGGAGGACGGCAACCCGACCAACACTGTCGAAGTGTTTTTCAGCCTGTACACACCGGGTTTTACGTCCGCACCGGAGATCAGCACGCCTGCGCCACTCCGTGTTTACCCGAACCCGACCACAAACCTGTTTTTTTGGGAAAACACACTGGACCGACCGGTTTTTGCCCGTTTGACGGACGCGACGGGGCGTACGCTATGGGCCGGAGCGGCGGCAGCAAACGGGAACCAACCGTTCGACCTGACAGCCTGGCCGCCGGGATTCTACTTTTTGCAAACGGAAAGCGGAACCGCGCTGGTGCAACGGGTGCGTTGAGAACTGCGTTGCCCTACCTTTGCCCGAAAAACAACGCCATGTCCTCTGCCCTTTCAGCGTTTCAGCACGCCATACGAACCGGTATCCCGGATTCCCTTCCCGCACTCAAGCCGCTCGACCCATCCGTGAGCCATGCACCGCGCCGGGTGATCGAGGGCGTTTTGTCGCGTGCCGACAAGGTGCTGGCTATTCGCAACGCCCTGCGCTACTTCCCCGTTGAGTGGCACGCGATACTTGCGCCCGAGTTTGCCGACGAATTGGAGCGTTACGGGCGAATCTACATGCACCGCTTTCGACCCGACTACGCTATGTATGCCCGCCCGGTGAGCGATTACCCCGCACGCTGCCACCAGGCCGCCGCCATCATGCTCATGGTGCAAAATAACCTCGATCCCAAAGTAGCCAAGCACCCCCACGAGCTCATCACCTATGGCGGCAACGGGGCCGTTTTTCAAAACTGGGCGCAGTACCTGCTGACCATGCGTTACCTGTCAGAAATGACCGAAAATCAAACGCTCGTTCTGTATTCCGGCCACCCTATGGGCTTATTTCCCAGTCACCCGGAAGCACCGCGCGCGGTGGTCACAAACGGCATGATGATCCCCAACTACTCTAAAAAAGAAGATTGGAACCGCTACAATGCACTCGGTGTAACCCAGTATGGCCAGATGACGGCCGGCTCGTTCATGTACATTGGCCCACAGGGCATTGTACACGGCACCACGATTACGTTGCTGGGCGCGGGCCGAAAATTGGGTTTGGGCGATACCGATCTGCGCGGGCGGGTGTTTGTCACCAGTGGCCTGGGCGGTATGTCGGGAGCACAGGCCAAGGCGGCTGTCATTACGGGTTGCGTGGGGGTTATCGCCGAGGTGGACGGCGAGGCCGTACAGCAGCGCATTGCCGACGGGTATATTTTACGGGAAAACGTATTCACCGACCTGACCCATCTCATCGCCCGCATCGAATCCTGCCGGCAAAACCGGGAGGCTGTGGCGCTGATTTACCATGGCAACATCGTAGACCTTTGGGAACGTTTCGCCCGCGATGGCGTGCGCATCGAGCTCGGTTCGGACCAGACCTCCTGCCACAATATCCACGACATGGGCTACTGTCCGGCGGGCTATACGTTTGACGAGGCCAAGCAATTGCTCATTTCCGACAAGCCCCGGTTCATGCAGGCTGTGGCAGAGTCGCTGTGCCGCCATGTCGCCGCCGTGAATACGATGACCGAGCAGGGTATGTACTTTTGGGACTATGGCAACGCATTTCTAAAAGAAGCAGGCGATGCAGGTGCGGCCGTATTTGCCTCTCCCGCCAGAGACACATTTCGTTACCCCTCTTACGTGGAAGACATCATGGGGCCGCTTTGTTTCGACTACGGCTTCGGCCCATTTCGTTGGGTGTGTTGTTCTGGCGATCCTGCCGATCTGGAAAAAACCGATGCCATCGCCGCCGGCGTGCTAACCGAAATGCTGGCCGAGGTCCCCGATGACATCCGGGGCCAGATCAACGACAACCTGCTCTGGATCCAGACGGCGCACCAAAACCTGCCTGTGGTGGGTTCGTACTCCCGTATTCTGTACGCTGATGCCGAGGGGCGTATGCGCGTATCCAAGGCGTTCAACGATGCCATTGCTACTGGTCAGTTGGCCGGGCCTGTTGTACTGGGCCGTGATCACCACGATGTTAGCGGCACCGATTCGCCCTACCGCGAAACAGCCAACATTTATGACGGCTCCCGTTTTACGGCTGACATGGCCGTACACAACGTCATTGGCGACTCATTTCGGGGGGCAACCTGGGTAAGCCTGCACAACGGTGGCGGTGTGGGCTGGGGAGAGGTCATCAACGGCGGGTTTGGCATGGTGCTCGACGGCACACCCGAAGCCAATCGCCGCCTGCACGCCATGTTGTTTTGGGATGTAAATAACGGGATCGCCCGCCGCGCCTGGGCACGAAACCCGCATGCACTTACCACCATTCAACGAGCCATGGCCGATTACCCTGGCCTTCAAGTGACGCTGCCTAACCTGGCGGATGAGGCGCTGGTAGAACGGGTGGTTTGATTGAATCGGTTAGGGTCAGGCTCCCGGGAAAACTAAAATCGCAGAAACACAACTTGAGTTTTTACCTTTGCCGCCACACATGATCCAGACCATAATTTCCAGCAGCATTATTATTCGTCCCGGTGCGCACACCTGACGCGGCAAGGTTGTTTGGAAAAACACAAGACCCCGCCCGGTGTATGCCGAGCGGGGTCTTGTAGTTTTTTTACTTTTGCGGCTTTTAAAGATCAATTGAAATCTGAAATTCAAGAAATCATGGCAAAAAAAGAAAGACGAACGGAATTCGTCAAATGGATGGGGCCAACTTTGGATGCTCTTCGTGATTTTGGAGATTCGTGTAAACCC
>JBJXEZ010000219.1:0-8325 GCA_046153695.1 Saprospiraceae bacterium | reverse complement strand
GGCGCCCAAAAACGAGACCGAACCGTTGCTCAAACCGGGACAGGCACCCGTAACCGCCATGCCCGTGCCGACCGGATAACCGGTAGCCTGCACCCGAAGCGAGTCGGTTCGGTAGCCCACGCAGGCGTCTTGTACCCGCACCCAATATTGACCGGGGCCTTGGGTTTGGAAGGTTTGCCCCGTGCTGCCGTCCTGCCACAGGTAACTTTGGCGGCCCGGCCCCGCATCAAGCAGCAGCGTGGTATCACCGCAGGCTGCCACGTCGGGACCAAGATTGAAGGGCGGCTGCTGGATGGTGTAGTCTATCGGGAACAGGTTGTTTGGCCAATGGCACTCGAACACGTAGTTGACCGGAAAAGCCGTGCTTAGGTTGAACGGGCGAGGCAGACTGCCATCGTCGTTTACCATGCCGTACGCCGTACCGGAAAACGGCGGCAGCAGAAAATCCAGCAGCACACAGGAGTCTTTTTTTATCGGCACGCCTACGACTTGCGCGGCGCCGAGCAGCGGGGCATTGGTTGTCGTCGGATCGGTGGCGTAAAACGCGATAGGAATGGTATCCCCGAGGTCTTTCAGCCCGAAATTGCACACTTCGACCTGTACCTGCACCTGATTGTTCTGGCAAAATACCGATTGCAGGGTCGCGCTCGCATCGGGCAGGGGGATGCGCCCCGACGGCGCCTGAAAAAGTGTCTGGTTCAGGGGTCGGTTGCCCGAGCCGGGCGGCACCTCCAGGTGATGTTCCTGCTGAACGGCCGGGATCGTCAGGTCGTCGTTCACGTTTACCACGAAGTAGTTGTACTGGTTCCAGACCTTGCGCGTGGGCACCCAGGGGCCTTCGCCTGATTCTACGACGACGACCCGGCCTTCGGCAACACCGGCACCGTTCACATAAGCCGGCCACCAGGTATACACTATTTCCGCTTCATTGTCATTGTCCACATCCGCTACGACAGGGTGGCCGTCTGAGACTACATTACCCGTTCCGAATGCATGCCAACGCCTCAGGGAGTCAACCCCTGGCGGAAATGGTGCGGCTCCACCGTACATAATGCTCAAACTCTTCAGGGCCAGAACGATCTCCTGATGTCCGTCGCCATTGAAATCGAACGTCACGGCTGGATTTTGACCAACGTTTGCTTGGCCCGGAATGCTCCACCAATAGGGCGCGGTTGGGTCTTTTTGGTATGCATTCAAATTGAAGGCGACAACCTGAATTGCATTGCAGACCAAAATTTCGGGCAGATCTTCCGCGAAACCTTCGGTACGGTCGTCGAATACATTGGCCACACAGGGCACTGCGCCACCGGCGTTGTTCTGGTTACTCGGGTAGGGGAAAAATTGCAGGAAGCCGTTTTTATTCCAGGCCGTAACGCCCGTTTCACTGCTCCGTTTGGAGGACACGAGCACATCCAGAACACCATCGTGATCAAGATCTGCCACGGAAGTATAGCCGTCGAAGTAAATGACCTGACCGGTAGACTGAAGGAAGCGCTGCCTTTTGATCTCCATTCCATCGCCGTCCGTGGTACTCAGGTCAATCGAGTAGATGACCGTTCCGGCTGCAATTTCCAGACCCTCACAATCCGGGTCGCCATTGCAATCGGCCACCGTCAGCAGATCGGCAGCCACCGGATTACTCGACTGATAAAAATATTGATTGGAAAAAAGGTGCCCGGTGATGTTGGCGCCCCAAACAATCGGCCCGTCAAGCACGCGGGTCAGCGTCGGGTTAGCCGGATTGGAGAAATTGAACCGGAACACATCGCTGCCGACATACACCTCCGGCGTGCCGTCGCTGTCAAAATCGGCCAGCATAGGGCGTTGTGCAATCATATCAACCAAATCAGTTGTCGTAATCCACAAGTCCATAGGGGCTGCCGGGTTCTCTTTGTAGTTGTGGTACACCCGGATTTTTCGGTCGCGGCAAATCATCAGCATTTCGGGTTTGCCATCACTGTCCACATCAGCGATAGCGGGGCCGGGCACCGGACTGTATTGAAACGTTGTACCCTGAATCGTGAGCACAAGCGGGGTAGCGGCATTGGACCCGTCGCCCCGAAAAAAATAGATTTCGTTTGTCCAACCATCCAGGTCCAATCGGTTGGGCAAGTGCCGCGCTCCGGGAATAATGATCTCCGGCATGTCTTCTTCTTGCGGGTTCATATTTGCCACCATGGGCGTCGCATGGCTGGACGGTCCTTTCCCGGGCGATTCCCAGGCCTGACGCGTTTTGAAGGTAGACGGAATGGATGCGACCGTGCAGGAGGTATCGGTTTGCGCTTGCGTCGAATTGGCGAGGCAGATTGCCAACAAGATCGGGAGGAGGTGTCGAAATAAAATCATAGACAAAAGTATCGTGATTTGATACTGAAATGGACAACGTTTTTGCGTTTATGGCGGGAACCAGCCTTTATTGTTCCAATGCCCTACCTTCGCGGCACAAACCTGGAACGCTCGTGTACCTGCGCTCGATCAAACTCGCCCAGTTCAAAAACTACGAACAACGCTCGCTGGACCTTTCGCCGAGGCTCAATTGCTTTGTCGGCCTGAACGGCACGGGCAAAACCAATTTGCTCGACGCCGTATATGTCCTGTGCCTCACGCGCAGCCACCGGAATTTGCCGGATAAAAATCTGATTCTGCACGGCGAGGGATTTTTCCGCGTCGAAGGCGTGTTCGAGCACGATGGCGAGCGCAGCCACGTCGTGGTCAAATTTGCCAACGGCCAGCGCAAGGAGATCGAGCGAAATGGTTCGCCTTACCCGCGCCTGATTGACTATGTGGGCCGTTTTCCGGTAGTCATGATTGCGCCCGACGACATTGCCCTTGTGCAGGACGGTAGCGAGGAACGCCGCCGGTTTCTGGACGCCACGTTGTCGCAAATCTCGTCGGAATACCTCCAAAACCTGCTGACTTACAACGCCTTGCTCAAGCAACGCAACGCTCTGCTGAAAATGTTTGCCGAGCAGCGCCGTTTCGATCCGATGCTGTTGGAGGCTGTTGACCAGCAGATGCCTGAACCGGCAGCAGTCATCTCTGAAAAGCGCCGGGAATTCTCTAACGCGTTCAGTCCGGTTTTTCAGGAAATGTATGCCGCCATTGCCGGCGACGGCGAACAGGTCGCCTTCGTACTGGAGCCAGGCAGCGATTCGGACGATTTTACCGCCACACTAAGGGCCAATATCGAACGCGACCGCATCCTCGAACGCACATCTGCCGGCCCGCACCGCGACGACCTCGCGCTCACCCTGCATGGCCACCCAGTGAAAAAATATGCCTCGCAGGGCCAACTCAAATCCTTTCTTCTCGCCCTTCGGCTGGCCCAATACGACGTGCTGCGACAGGAAAAAGGTGTGTCTCCGCTGCTCCTGCTCGATGATATTTTTGACAAATTGGACGAGCAGCGTGTGCGGCAGCTCGTGGCCTTGCTCATCGAGCGCAACTTCGGCCAGATTTTCATCACCGACACCCAACGCGGCCGCGTCGAGGCGGTAGTTTCATCGTTTGCAGGGGAGTATTTGATGGTGGAAGTGGCGTGAGCGTTCTGCACATGTTACCCCGCTTGGACAGCCCAAACAAAAAAATCGTCAGCGTGCTGTCGCTGCGCTCGAAACCAATACTTTTGCACGAATACTGCCTTTTGTTTTTCACCAAACATTACCCGCTCATGCGCTTCGCTACAATACTATTTTTGCTTGTACTCGGCCTTTGCCCGGCTCTTCGTTCGCAAACCCTCGTTTCATCCACGCTGCTCGGCAGCCGGACGCGGGCTCAACTGGTCTCCCAGTTCAGCCTGCCTCTCATCCAGTATGGTGTCAAGTTTTACCGCATTACCTACACCACTACCGGCGTGCAGGGTCTGCCCGATACCGTTTCGGGTCTCGTGGTCGTGCCCGACGATGCCACGCGGGTGTTTCCCCGTGTTGTGTACCAGCACGGTACGGCAGGTTCCAAGTTGGGTGTGCCGTCGTTCAACGTTGTTTCGGGCGGTGAGGGATCGATCGGGAACCTCTTTGGCGGCATGGGCTATGTCGCCCTGTTGCCCGACTACCTCGGCCTGGGCGTGTCCAAGGGCTTTCACCCGTATGTACACGCAGCGAGCGAATCGTGGGTGGCTGCCGATATGCTTCGGGCCTTTTCAGCATTTGCGGCCCAAAACGGCGTCAACGTCAATTCTCAGTTGTTCGCCACCGGCTATTCGCAGGGCGGCCATGCCTCAATGGCATTCCACCGCGATGTGGAAAGTATCTGGAAAACCGAGTTCGCGATGACCGCCGCTGCGCACTTGTCCGGACCGTACAGCATTGGCGAAGTGATGCGCAACCTGATCCTGACGGATTCAATCTACTACTACCCGGCTTACCTGCCCAACACGATCCTGTCGTACCAAACCGTGTACGGCAACCTGTTCAATCAATTGAACGAGGTTTTTAAAGCACCTTACGCAGCCAAAATCGCGGATTTTTACGCCGGGAACCTATCGCTCTCCCAACTAAATACCGATCTGATCGCCCTGCTAATCGCTACTGAAGGCGTGTCGCGTCCACTGCGTATGCTCGTTCCGGCACTCGTACAGGAGGTGATAGCAGACCCCGGGCACCCGTTCAATGTCGCCCTGAAAGACAACAATGTGTACGCTTGGGCCCCCACCACCCCGACCCGTATTTTCTACTGTATGGCCGACGACCAGGTGCCCTTCCGCAATAGCCTCGTCGCACTGGATACCATGAAGGCCCGCGGTGCTGTCAACCTCGAAGCGCTGGACGTGAAGCCCGATGCCGACCACGGGGGTTGTGTCACGCCCGCGCTCACGAACACACTGCTTTTTTTCCTTCAATACCAACAAGTTGGCTTTGTCACCGGTACGGAAGACTGGGCAACGGAACCGTTGGAACTGTGGCCCAATCCGGCCAGCGAATCGGTCGTACTGCGCTACTTGCCAGCAGGCGGTCAAGCCCAGATCGTTGATCTCGGCGGCAGGTTGCGCTATGCCAATACAATTCAGGACGGCAACCGCACACTCGACGTTTCCAGCCTGGAAAACGGCCTGTATGTGGTGCGTTATCTGTCGGAAGGAAAAACTTGGGTAGGAAAACTGGTGGTATCGCGGTGATGATGGGCGCACCCGCCCGATGTGGAACCCAAGCACGCTCTTAGCGCGTTTTCCCGGCGTGGCACAAAAAAGTGCCGCGCCGGGAAAAATTCCGCGAGCCGCTGTGACAGTGTTTTCTTTTATTTTTGCCGCATGCAAGCCTACCACGACCTCCTCCGGCATATCCTGCAAAACGGTACCCGAAAAAACGACCGAACCGGTACTGGTACCATCAGTGTTTTTGGCTACCAGATGCGCTTCGACCTCGACGCGGGGTTCCCGCTGATGACGACCAAAAAGGTACACCTCAAGAGCGTGATCCACGAGTTGCTCTGGTTCTTGCAGGGCGATACCAACATCGGCTACCTGAACGAAAACGGCGTGCGTATCTGGGACGAATGGGCCGATGAAGCAGGCAACCTGGGCCCTGTGTACGGCAAGCAGTGGCGCTCGTGGCAGTGCCCCGACGGGCGTGTCGTGGATCAGATTGCCGAGGTCGTACATACCCTCCGGACCAACCCCGACAGCCGCCGGATGATTGTTTCTGCCTGGAACGTGGCTGACCTGCCCGACATGGCACTGGCTCCCTGCCACTGCCTTTTTCAGTTTTATGTGGCCGACGGGCGGCTCTCCTGCCAACTGTACCAGCGCAGCGCTGATGTGTTCCTAGGCGTACCGTTCAATATCGCCTCGTATGCCCTGCTCACGCTTTTGCTTGCACAGGTGTGCGGCCTGCGGCCGGGGCACTTCGTCCACACGTTCGGCGATGTACACATCTACCTCAACCACCTCGAACAGGTGGAACTTCAACTGTCCCGCCAGCCACGCCCCCTGCCAGTCATGCGCATCAACCCGGATGTACACGACCTTTTCTCGTTCCAGTATTCGGATTTTGATCTGTTGAACTACGACCCATGGCCCCTCATCAAGGCCCCGGTGGCGGTGTGATCTCGATGTCTTTCCAGCGAAACCAGTTTGGAGCAGGTTCATCGGCACCGACATTATTGAGCACCCCGGACGGTTTTTGGGTGAAAAAACCGGTATCCCACTGCGGTGTTTCGATGTCTATCTCCAAAGCAAACTGGTACGGGTCCGTGAAATACGCTTCGTGAACATACATATCCGACTGGGAAAGAAACAAACCCTGGCCGGGATGGACATGGAACCAGCCGAGAGGCTCCAGTTTGGGGTATTTGCGACGCATGTTGAGTATCGCGTTCATAATGGTATCGGTATTGGCCAGAAACGGCGGCGACGGCTCGAAAGGTTGCTCGGCAACACTGGGAACAAACTCAAGTACCGCCACCCGGTACTGCCCCTTAACCTTGCCTTTGGTCTTGGGGATGAAATACTGGCCGAGGAAGAACCCGTGAACATCAGGGAATGCTCCCGTTTTTTCTACCCATTCCCCCTTTTTGTATTCACGCAAAAAACGACCGATGCCCTGTATACACTTCTGACTCAGGTAAATATCACCCAGTGCGGTTTCGGGCCACAGTTCGTTTGCCCGCAGCCAGCGGTACGGCTCTTTTTGAAGCAAGTCATCAAACTCGTTTTCCTTCAGCGATCGGTAGCCGATCATATAATTGTCGCGCACCTCTACCTTGATTGATCCGGGTATGGATGTGGGGCTCAGTACCCAGCCATAATCGCGGATGATGATCTCCTCGGTGGGGCGCATATTGGCCATCATCTCCCGGTATTTCAGAATGGCCTGGCGCCTGTAGTAAAGAAATGAAATGCCCCCTACTGCAAGGAGGGTTAAAATAAATGGCCAAAGCGGCAACGCAGGGGGCACAAACACACTGCCCTCAACGGGGTAGATCACATTGTCTTCGATGATTCGCATGGTGATGTTGCCGTCGGCACCGGTTTTTTTGCGAATGTATTCTTTGAGAAACCGGTAAGTGGTATCAGATGCCGCTATGAAATCAGAGCCGCCTGGAAGTAATTTGCCATCCTTGAGATACTCGATCCAAAATCTGCCGTCGAAATTTCCGCCGATAAACCGAAGCGTGTACACCACATCGGTTGTGTCTAGCAGACAAAAGAACTCGTCGCCGCTCACCAGGCACCGAAAAACGCGGACATCGGCATACTTGCAGGTGTCCACGATGTACAGCTCATACGCTTTGAACCGGGTGCCGGCGATGGTAATCTGAAAATTGGTACCGGTGTCGCGCTCGATTTTCCCATAGATATTCATCGAGTCGTACACAAAAATGGGCTGGCAGCTCGAGTATTTGAGGCTGTACAGGCGCGAGTATTCATGGAAGCCCGCCTTTTTTTTCACTAAATCGAGCGGCACTCGTTTTTTGGCCTCTGCGGCCCAGGGCGAGCGGGGGTATTTTTCCAAAAAAACGCGCAACGCCTGGATGCGTTCGGTATCGGGTTTGCTTATGGCTACTTCGTAAGCCAGGAGATCCGGCTCGATAGTTGGCCAGGGCCGGTCTGGTCGCGGCCACGGTTTGGCCCTTGGCTGAAAAGGGGCGAACACGATGGAGGGCGGCGGCGGCGAGGGCGTGGTACCGCCAATGTCGAAAGTAAACGCGACGGAAGTAATCACACTACCTTTAAAGTCGCCCACAATCCGGTTGATGGGGCGAAGGTAGAGTTTGTCCACGCGCACATACGCCAAGCCGTTTCCAGTGACCTTGAACGTCAGTGTTTTCTCCTCCTTTTTGTCCAGAATCAAGCCCGTAGGCAAGGAATCGGTGAGTTGCAGATTTTCGGCTGAGAAGCGGATACAATCTTTTCCCAACACAGCGTACATGCCGGCGCTCGACTCGTTGGGGCCGAGTTTGAGTTTGGAAAAAACAAGTTGGTACGTATTGTTGGCTGTGTCCCGCCGCAGCTCTGCCTGTGCGGTGCAGGCGAGGTAACGCCTGCCTCCGAAGTGAAAATTGAAACGCAGGGTCTGCTGCTGACCCCAAAGTGGGCAACAACCCAGGATGAGAAGCAGAATAAATAATGATGAATGACGAATGATAAATGATGAATAGCGCGGCATGGCAAAAAAGCGGGATGGCGTGCTATTCATCATTCATCATTCATCATTATTACTAAGCCTTTACCTTGACAACCTTTGCGGGAGCAGCAGGCTTTTCCTCGATTGCTTTTCCGCTCAGGATTTTTTCCTTGGTCAAATCCACCACGAGGGCGGATGCGATGAACACGGAAGAGTAGGTACCGAACAGGATGCCGACGAACATACCGAAAGCAAAGCCGCG
>JBJXEZ010000210.1:0-7095 GCA_046153695.1 Saprospiraceae bacterium | reverse complement strand
GTATTCTCCGTATCTACCTACATAAAACTGAACATAAGTTTTGGATATCGTTTTGACTTCTTGTTGCCGCAACGGGTGTGTGCGTGCCCAGGTGGTGATTTCCCCGGCGGTGTCTTCCCAACCGAATGGCAAAAAATAAACAGGTGCCAGTTCGAAGGACGGGTTGTACAGTTCGATGATTCGTTTCGCTTTCGGGGGCGGAGGGCGAAATATTGCTTCGGCTAGTCGGGCTGAATCGGGTACGAACTTGGGCACCAACGGCGAACAATGGTCCACAAGTAAGTTGCCATTGGTGTGTTTTTGCGGAATACCATACCAGGCCTCCAACAGGATCAAATCCAGGTGCATACCAGGCGGTCGAAGTTCGAACCGGTAGCGAATCCAGTCCGTATTTGTCACGAGCGGTGATTCGGCCAGCAGTACACGTTTTTCTTGTTCTAGGCTAATGCCCCAGATGCGCAGGCACACCGGACTGGTGTAATTGACTTCTTCTCCTGTCGACCTTGAAAGAGACTCATAGTGGCTCGACGTGGCGAGGCAGACCGAAAAATCGTACGCAGAATCGGCTAACAGGGGTTTGTCCAACTGTTGACCGACACATTCGGTGGTGCCATTGTCGCGGGTGACCATGCCGAGGTAGGTATTTCCGCGCAGCGGCTTGGTTGTGCAGCCGTAGTAGCCGGGCTGAACATCGGGCGGCGTTTCTTCCACGGGCCCATAATAAAACCAGCCTTCCGGCACATGGGAAGCCTGAGGCACGTCTTCGAACGAGGCGTTTTTTAGAATAGCTTTGCCTTCCTGGGCCGTAGCAAGGGGCCCCAAAAGCAAGGCAGGCAACAGTAAAACATAAATGCGCATCAATCTATGGTACAAAAAAATTTCAAACCGTTGCCTCGCTGGCCAGGGTAGCAGCCAGGTATTCCCGATTCATTCGCGCAATGTTCGACACAGAAATGTCCTTTGGGCACTCGGCTTCGCAAGCAGTCACGTTGGAGCACTGGCCGAAGCCTTCCGTGTCCATCTGGGTTACCATTTTCAGCACCCGGCGCGTGCGTTCTACCTGGCCTTGCGGCATCAGCGCGAGGTGGCTCACTTTGGCCGAAGTGAACAGCATGGCCGAAGCGTTGGGGCATGCTGCCACACAGGCTCCACAACCGATGCAGGCTGCCGCATCAAAAGCACGTCCCGCCTGGTCTTTTTCGATGGGGATCGCGTTGGCATCCTGCGCCTGGCCGGTGTTCACGCTCACATAGCCGCCAGCCTGGATGATGCGGTCGAACGAAGAGCGGTCCACCACGAGGTCGCGTACAACCGGGAACGCACGTGCGCGGAACGGCTCGATAACAATAGTGTCGCCGTCTTTGTAGTGGCGCATGTGTACCTGGCAGGTGGTTGTTCCCTTCATGGGGCCGTGTGGGCGGCCGTCAATGACCAGTGAGCAAGTGCCGCAGATGCCCTCGCGGCAGTCATGCTCAAAGGCTACAGGTTCTTCGCGCCGGTTAACCAGTTGTTCGTTGAGCACGTCCAGCATTTCGAGGAAGGACATGTGCTCGTTTACGTCGTCAAGTTTGTAGGTGACGAATTCGCCTTTGTATTTGCCGCCCTGGCGCCAGATTTTGAGTGTGAGTTTCATATCGTGTATGTTGAGTATTTCCCTATTTATAGCTCCGCTGGCTAACCTTTATCTCCTCGTACTCCAATTTTTCCTTGTGCAATTCCGGCTTCGCATCGTCACCCCGCCATTCCCACGCACCCACGTACATGAAGTTGGCATCGTCGCGCAGGGCTTCGCCGTCCGGAGTTTGGTACTCCTCGCGGAAGTGGCCGCCGCAGCTCTCGTTGCGGTGCAGGGCATCTTCGCACATCAGTTGGCCAAGTTCAAGAAAGTCGGCCACGCGCCAGGCTTTTTCCAATTCAGGGTTGAACTCGTCCTGACGGCCTGGAACAAACACATCGCGCCAGAACTCCTGCCGCAATTCGCGAATCTCGCCGATGGCCTGTTTCAAGCCCTCGGCGGTACGGCCCATGCCGCACTTGTCCCACATGATTTTGCCGAGGCGGCGGTGGAACGACTCCACACTCTGTTTGCCTTGCACACCGAGCAAGATACCGATGCGCCCGGCAACGTCTTTTTCTGTTTCGTCAAATTCCGGTGTATCGGTCTTCACAGCTCCGGTGCGGATTTCGTTGCTTAAGTAAGAACCGATGGTGTACGGCAGCACGAAGTAACCATCGGCCAAGCCTTGCATGAGGGCTGAAGCGCCGAGGCGGTTGGCGCCGTGGTCGCTGAAGTTGGCCTCGCCGGCGGCGTACAGGCCGGGAATGGTGGTCATTAGTTCGTAGTCCACCCACAAGCCGCCCATGGTGTAGTGTACCGCTGGATAAATGCGCATGGGCACCTCGTAGGGGTTGTCGCCGGTTATTTTTTCGTACATCTCGAACAGGTTGCCGTATCGGGCGGCTACGGTATCCTTGCCGAGGCGCTGGATGGCTTCGGCGAAGTCGAGGTAAACGGCCAGACCGGTAGCGCCCACGCCCTTGCCCGCGTCGCACTCGGCCTTGGCGGCCCGACTGGCTATGTCGCGCGGGACGAGGTTGCCAAAGGCTGGGTACCGGCGTTCGAGGTAGTAGTCGCGTTCGGATTCGGGAATGTCGCGGGGATGTTTTTTCGCGTCAGCGGGGCTTTTTGGCACCCAGCAGCGCCCGTCGTTGCGCAGCGATTCCGACATGAGCGTGAGTTTCGACTGATAATCGCCCGATACTGGAATACAGGTCGGGTGGATCTGCGTGTAGCACGGATTGGCGAAATACGCCCCGCGCCGGTGTGCCCGCCAGGCGGCGGTGGTGTTACACATCATGGCGTTGGTGCTCAGGTAGAACACGTTGCCGTAGCCGCCGGTGCAGAGCACGACAGCATGGGCACCGTAGCGTTCCAGTTTGCCGGTGAGCAGGTTGCGGGCGATGATTCCGCGGCATTTGCCGTCCACCAGCACCGCATCGAGCATTTCATGACGGTTGTACAATTTGACAGTGCCGAGCGCCACTTGCCGGCTCAATGCCTGATATGCACCAATGAGCAGTTGCTGACCGGTTTGGCCGCGTGCGTAAAACGTGCGCGAAACCTGCGTGCCGCCAAAAGAGCGGTTGTCCAGCAGGCCGCCGTACTCACGAGCAAAAGGCACGCCCTGCGCTACGCACTGGTCAATAATGTCGGTGGAAACCTCGGCCAACCGGTGTACGTTACCTTCGCGGGCGCGGTAGTCGCCGCCTTTGATAGTGTCGTAAAACAAGCGGTACACGGAGTCGCCGTCGTTCTGGTAATTTTTAGCCGCGTTAATCCCGCCCTGAGCAGCGATGGAGTGCGCACGGCGCGGGCTGTCGTGAAACGTAAAAACTTTCACATTGTAGCCCAGTTCGCCCAGCGATGCCGCTGCCGAAGCACCTGCCAGGCCCGAGCCGACGATGATGATATCAATCCGGCGTTTGTTGTTGGGCGACACAAGCGGTACATGGCCTTTGTAGTGTTCCCATTTTTCGGAAACGTGTCCTTCAGGTATGTTCGACTTCATTGTTGAATCCATTGTTGCTGAGAAAAAAAGGTTGGAGGGTTAGTGGGTTTCTGGTTGGAGGGTTTCTGGTTGGAGGGTTAGCGGGTTTCTGGTTTGGCTGAGCGGTTTTACAACCAGAAACTTTCTAACCTTCTAACCAGAAACCCCCTAACCTTCCAACCTTTAACCCCTCAAAAACATGAGGATAGGGATGAGGGCGAAGAGTGCCGGAACCACGATGGCATAAGCCGCGCTGACCCATTTGATGACTGGCGTGTATTTTTTGTGATCCAGTCCGAGTGTCTGGAAAGCCGACCAGAATCCGTGCCAGAGATGAAGGCCGACGACGGCCATGGATACTACATAAAACAGCACATAACCGATGTTTTTGTACATATCAGCCACCAGCACATACAAGTCTTTCACCTCATGATCGGTGTCGTCGTAGAGTACCATGCGCAAGTCGCCCCAGTGCATCTGGAACCAGAACTGGTACATGTGCAGCACAATGAACACGAGAATAATGATGCCCAACGGCCCCATGTTACGGGAGGCGCGTTCGCTGGAACGCGTGTGGCGCACCGCGTAGCCGGTTCCTCCACGTGCAGCACGGTTGCTGCGCAAGAGCAGGATGCCCTGCACGGCGTGCAGCAGAATGAATGCGTACAGCAGGTACGAAACCGTTTTTATGACCGGGTTGTGGGTCATAAAATAGGCATACACATTGAACGCCCGCCCTTCATCATTTTGGAGCAATTGCAGATTGCCCAGCAGGTGTATGACCAGAAAAAGGATCAGGAAAATCCCCGTCAGCGCCATCACTGTTTTTTGGCCGATGGACGAGGTGAGAAACTTGGAAAACCAACTCATTATGTAGCAGTGCGTTATGAAACTAAAGACAGCAATCCCGTGATAATAGTTTTGCTATTGGGCGCAAAGAAAAGCAAAATGTGTTTTCTGCCCGGCGGGCGGTACGCATATTTTGCAACGCAAATCTACGGCTCCAAACGACCCTTGCTCATTGAATTCCGTTTTTGAAAAAATTTAGAAGCGCTCTAAATCTCGTGCAGCCGGTCCGACTCCACGAAATGCGCCCCGTGCAACCCGGCATTGGCTCGTTCGATGAGCGCTGCTGCCACCTGAGCGGCCTGGATGCCCCGGTATTTTTTTGGAATAATAAAGTAAAAAAACTGCGCGAGTGCTATCCCCATGCGCTCGCCGAGGCGAAATTCTGTGCGTTGACCTAAAAGAAACGAAGGCCGAGCCGACACGAACGTTTCGAACTCAAGCGCCGAAAGTTTTTCCTCCAAATCGCCTTTGGTGCGCAGGTAAAAATTGCGCGAATGCGCATTGGCACCAAGGGACGACACCAAGAGGTACTGCCGCACACCATTTGCCCTGGCTAATTTTCCTGTTTCGTACGGGTAGGTGCAATCTATCCGGTACTGCGCTTCCTTGGAACCTGCTTTGCTTAGCGTGGTACCGAGGGCGCAAAACAGGTCGTCGCCGCGCAATTTGGTCGGGTCGGGTTGGTCAAAGTCCAGAATTTCCTGCCGGAGTTTGGGGTGTTGCCGATCCAACGGACGGCGCACGAGCGCAACCACGGTGTCGTAGCGCGGGTCGTCGAGAAGCAGATCGAGCAGGTGGCCGCCGACTAGGCCGGAGGCTCCCAGTAAAAGAGCAGTTTTCATATCCCAACTCAAAACTGATCAAAGCGTGCCTCGCAATTCTTGTTCGCGTTCGATAGCTTCGAACAACGCTTTGAAGTTGCCCTTGCCAAACGATTTGGCACCGCGCCGCTGTATGATCTCGTAAAAAACCGTAGGTCGGTCCTGCACGGGTTTGGTAAACAGCTGAAGCAGGTAGCCGTCTTCGTCGCGGTCAATGAGGATGTTGAGGCGCTTGAGGTCCTCCAGGTTTTCCTCGATATGGCCTACACGCTCCATCACATCCTCGTAGTAGTTGTCGGGCACATAAAGAAAATCCACTCCGTTGGCTCGCAACTGGCTAACGGTGGCGATGATGTCGTTCGTTGCTACGGCGATGTGCTGCACACCTGCCGAGCGGTAAAAGTCGAGGTATTCCTCGATTTGGCTTTTCTTCAGACCCTTGGCCGGTTCGTTGATGGGAAATTTGATGTAGCCATTGCCATTGCTGACCACCTTGGACATAAGTGCGCTGTATTCCGTGCTGATGTCTTTGTCGTCGAAGGTGATGAGCAGTTTGAAACCCATCACGTCCTGATAAAATTTCACCCATTTGTTCATGCCGCCGAGTTCGACGTTGCCCACACAGTGGTCCACGAATTGGAGGCCGACAGGCTTGGCCGGGTAAGCATTCTTGCGAGGCTCGTAGCCGGGCAGGAAAGTACCGTTGTAGCGGCTGCGTTCGACCAGCGTGTGAATGGTTTCGCCGTAGGTTTTGATGGCGGCCATGACCACCTCCCCGTTGTCATCCCGCAGGGTTTTGGGTGCAAAAGCGCTTTCAGCACCGCGTTCGAGGGCAGTGTAGTAGGCTTTTTCGGCATCGTCTACCCACAAGGCCAGCACTTTCACGCCATCGCCGTGTAGCGCGACGTGTCGGGCGATCTCGTGGTCCGGCGACAGGGCAGAGGTAAGCACCAGGCGGATTTTGTTTTGCTGGAGCACATAGCTTACTCGGTCACGAACGCCGGTTTCAGGCCCCATGTAAGCCACCACCTGGAAACCGAAAGCGGCCTGGTAGTACATAGCACTTTGCTTGGCGTTGCCGACGTAAAACTCAAGGTAGTCGGTGCCATTGATCGGAAAAGGATCAGTGCCGTTCATGGCGGCGGCTGGGGCGGGTTGGGTAAGGGTGTCCAACATGGTATACGAAAGTTAACAGGTTCAGATGATAGCCTTTCGGGGCAGTTACGGTGGTTTGGTAGGGGGCAAAGGTATGCTACCTTACTACCATCTGGTAGCCTTCGCCATGGATGTTCAGAATTTCGATACCCGGGTCGTCCTTGAGGTATTGACGCAGTTTGCTCACATACACATTCAGGCTGCGGCCCCGGAGCTGGTCATCGTCACCCCAGACGCGGCGCAGGGCTACATCGCGGTCAATGATCCCCTGGTCGGCATCGCAAAAATAGTGGAGCAATTTGGCTTCAATGGCACTCAGTTTGGTCGAGTCGGTGCCGAGGGTGAGTTCCCGTGCAGCGGGGCGAAACACGTATTTGCCGATGCTGTATTCGTTTTTTTGCGCTTGCGCATTCATTTTAGAGCCGCTGCGGCGCAGTACCACCTGTATGCGCAAGTAAAGTTCCTCCATGCTGAAGGGCTTGGTCACATAGTCCTCGGCCCCGAGGTGGAAGCCCTTGATTTTGTTCTCTTTGGCAGCCTCGCCGGTGAGGAAAATGAAGGGTACGCTGGGGTCGAGGGCACGGATTTCCCTGGCCACCGAAAAGCCGTCCTTGAACGGCATCTTCACATCGAGGATACACAGGTCAAACCCGCCTTTTTGGAAGGTGTCCACCCCTTCTACGCCGGAGTGACAGAGGGTGGTTGTCAGGCCCCGTTCGGAG
>JBJXEZ010000193.1:0-6947 GCA_046153695.1 Saprospiraceae bacterium | reverse complement strand
GAGGCTTTGCTGGCCCTGGCCGAGTTCGCGCAGGGTGTTGAGCACTTCGCCTTCGAGGCGTTTGAGCAGTTCGAGCGTGACGTACAGGAAGTTACCTGTGCCGCAGGCGGGGTCGAGGATGCGCAGGCTGGCCAATCGGTGGAGGTAGGCTTCCACTTCGGCGATGGCTTTTTCGGGCTTTGCGTCCTGCGCGTGTTGCAGGGCGGCGGTTTGCACGGCTTGCCACTCGGCCCGCAGCGGCTCGATCACGGTGGGCTGCACGAGCCGCTCGACGTAGGCTCGCGGGGTGTAGTGGGCGCCGAGTTTGTGGCGTTCGCGGGGGTCGAGGGCGCGTTCGAGCAGGGTGCCGAAAATGGCGGGTTCCACGTCGCGCCAGTCGGCCCGGGCGGCTTCGGCGAGCAGTTGCACCTGATCGGCGTTGAGTTCGATCACCTCGGGTTGGGCAAACAGGCCGCCGTTGAAGCGCGGGATGCGCGCGCGCAGGGCCACGGAATAGCCGCCGGTGTTCATGTCGCGCCAGAGGGCTTCGAGCAGGTGGGGGAAGTTGATGGGGTCTTGTGGAAACTCGTCGAGCAGGCGGCTGAACGAGCGCTCGGGCAGCAGGCCCACGTCTTCGGCAAACATGGTGAACAGGCTGCGCATGAGGAAACCGGCGACCTTCTCCGGGTCGTGCCCGCCCTCCAGCGAGCGTGCGAGGCGGGCCAGCCGGTCGGCGATCTGGCGGGTCACGCGGGCGCTGCGGCGGCTGGGGTCGAGGGCGAGGGGATCGGTCCACACTAAGCGCAGGCGTTCGAGTATCTCGTCGCGGTGCAGGTCGTCGAGGGCGATTCGGTAGGATGCCGGGTCGGGGAAGGGCGTGTAATGGCCGCCGGCGCGGCTCCAGTCGGCATACAGGGCGATGCTGTGGCCCACGTCGGCTACCAGCAGGAAAGGCGGTCGTCCGTTGCCGGCTATTTCTTCGGCGGGCAGGCGGCGGGCATAGTTTTCGGCTTGTTTGCGGGCGCGTTCCATAGCCGTGTCCCAGGCGGCGGTACCGCGTTGGCCGTGGCCGGTTTTGCGCCGGGCGAGCCGTTGTTCGCCGGCTTCGGAGAGGGGCGCGTCGCCGGTGGCGGCATCGGCGCCCTGCTTGGCTTCGAGCACAAAAAAGCCGCGTTTGTAGCAGTCAATGAAGTTTTTGTTGCCGCCGGCGCCGGGGATTGTTTTTTCAAACACGTAGGCATTGGCCTGCTCGTCGGGGGTTTTGGGCTGGGGGGCTTCCACGCCGAGCAGGGCGCAAAGGTCGGCCACGAAGAGTTGGGCATTGGCGCGTTCGGCGGCGCCGGATGCGGCCCATTTGGCGATGAAGGCGGCGGTGGTTGTCATGGGCGGCGAATTTGGGGATTTTTACGAAAATGCGTTTGAAAGATTACTCCATACCACGACTGCGTTTTCGCCAAATTTCCGGGTCGCGTTTTTCATGCAAAATAGCAAATACGACGATACCCAGGTTATCCTCATCCAACACAAAATAAACGATATACGGAAACTGTTTCACAAATGCAAACCGGCAGTTTTCGTACAAAAACCGCTGGGCAGTTGGGTAGGCTTCGATCTTTTCGAATGTTTCGGCAAGCCGTACGGAAAAGTCAAACCCAAGACCGGTTTTCTGTTCCTCATACCACGCTACGGCAGCCTCATAGTCGGCGATAGCCTCATCGGAAAGTTGGAGGTTGTACATGGCAGTTTTCAGTTTTTCGGCCATCCATATTTTTCGGCCATCTCTGTCCGCACTTTTCGCCAGGGCTTATGGCGTTCCGGATGCTCAAGCGCTAATTTGGCTCGTTTCTCCAAAAAGGCCCTCCCGGCAGGCGTTAGTTCAAATTTTTCGAAAAAATCCGCGTCCAACCCCTCTTCCGATTCCGAGCGGTAAACCGCAAAAAGGAAATCCACGTACAGGAACAGTTGCGCCTGCACTTCTTCGGGCAGGGCGTTTATCTTGTCAAGTGTTGTCGGCGCAATCATGGCTTGAATTTTTCACAAATGTACACGCTTTCCCCAAACGCAGAAACCCGCGCCCAGATCGTAAATCGTAAATCGCCCTACTCCACCTTCACCACGGTCTTCGTCTGTTGTTGCCCACCACTCACGATACGGCAGAAGTAGGTGCCCGGTGGCAAATCGCCGGCATCCCAGTATTCCTGATACCGGCCACGCGCCTGCCAGGTGCTCACGGGTGTGGCCAGCACACGGCCCGACGTATCCAAAACTTGCACCATTGTCATGCCGCCAGCGGTTTCGTAATCCAGCGTAAGGCCATCGCGGAACGGATTGGGACGGCATGTGAGCAGGGATTTCCCGGCGTTTTGGTTCACGTCGTGTACGTCGGTTGACACGCACGGCACATTGGATTGGAACATACCGTTCAGGTACGGGAAATCGTGCAGAAGGATGCCTGGCACATCGGCCTGCGGCACGCAGAACCAGTCGCGCAGTACCGTGGCGTACACCGAACGAAAATCAAATTCCATGTCGAGGTTGTCATCTGCAGTGGGGTTCAGAGGCAATTGCGGGTTGTTGCCGGTCACGCCGCCCGCGATTTGTTTTCCGAACAGAAACATCGGAGCAGACTCGCCGTGGTCGGTGCCATCGCTGGAATTGCTGGCGATACGGCGGCCAAACTCGGAAAACGTCATGCCTGTTACCCGGTCTGCAGTGCCGAGGAAGCTCAGGTCATCAGAAAACGCCTTGACCGCGTCACCGAGTTCGCTCAGCAGGTTGGCGTGTACACCTGTGGTTCGGTCACTTGGCTCTATCTGTTGGGCATGCGTGTCGAAACCGCCGATGTTTACCACATAAAGCCTCGTTTTCAGGCCGCCGGCTATCAGGCGCGAGATAATTTTCAGTTTGGCTGCCAACGGCGAGTCGGGGTACGTCTTTTGGGTCATTACGGCGTTGGACGCATCGAGTATGGCTTGCGCGTAGGATCTGGATTGCTGGGCGATGAGCCGGACAAAGGCCAGTTGTTCGCCCGCTGGCGTGTTGGGAGCCGGTGTTTGGGTACTGGCGAGGAGCTGGTAGTAGTCGTCGGTGCTGGGAATGACGAAGCCCATGCCCGTTTGCGGCCCCATGAGGCTGAGTGACATGGAGAAACCGATTTCCACAGCCAGCGGGTGCGGCATGTCGGCATTGGGGTAGTCTATCGGGAAGTTGGGGTACTCGTACGCGAGGTAGCGCCCGGCCCAGCCGTTTGGGATATACTCGTCGGTATTGGCACCAGACATCCAGATGTCCGTGGCACGGAAGTGGCTCAAACTGGGGTTGGGGTAGCCCACGTTTTGCACGATGTGCACCTTGCCATCGTTGTACAGGTCGCGCAGCCCGTCAAGGGCCGGGTGCATGGCGAGCGGTGTGCTGCTGGATATAGGTAGCAGGCTTGCCTCAGGCAGCACAATGTTCGGACGCCCCTTAGCCAGACGGTCGTACTGGTCAAGGGGCGAAACCGTGGCAAGGCCGTCGTTGCCGCCGTCTAATTGGATGATGACCAGTACGTGGTCGGTATCGGTAGAAAGTCCGCCCAACAGACGGCTGAACGGGTTGGCAGCGTGGGCGCGTACGCCGAAGCCGCTGAGAAGGGATGGAATAGCCACCCCGGCAGTCATATTTTTGAGAAAGTTGCGACGTTTCATAATTAGCGAGTGAGCGGGTGAGCGGGTGAGCGGGTGAGAGCGTGAGCGGGTGAGAGCGTTTCACAGCGGCACTTTTACGGCCGTGGCGTAGGGGCGACCCTTGCGGTCGCCCGAAACAGAGGCTATCGCACCCACCCATTTTCAATTCAGCACAATTGGAATTCCTCCATTTGCAGCACACGGTACAGATAGGCCTGTAAGCGGACAGTGAGCGCACCGGCTACCTGTTGGTCATTTGGGTTGGCTACCCACAGGTTCCAGCCAAGTGTCCAGTAGGAGGCATCAGGCAGGTTGGACAGCAGGATAGGACGCAGGGTATCTTTCACCGACTGCGGCACTGGCAGGCCAAATAGCAGTTCCAACGATTCATTAATCAATGCGTCCACATTAGACGGGTTGCTCAGGCCCGCAGCCCAAGCCAACGGGTTGATGGCCGCCCGGTTGGCGAAGCCGTAGATACCGGAAAAAACCAGGACATCCGTAGTCTGACCGCGCTTGGGCAGGGTGCCCGTATTGATCCACATTTTGTCCAACAACGGTTTTTGGTAGTAGGCTTGCCAACCCGCCACATTGGGCGGGTCACCTACATGCTGGAGCATAGCCGCCATGAGTTGCCCCATCTGAAAACTAATGGCAAATGTATCCAACAGGTCAGCGCTGCCAGGTAGTTGGATGCCAAACTGACGAAACATCCCCACAGTCATATCCACTGGGCTTTTGATAGCCGCCCCCTGGTTGAGCACATCGAAGAAGTGCTCGCTTTTGAACAGGGTATCAAGTACCGGCAGGATGTCGTAGTTGTTGGCGCGGAAAATTTGTGCCATCGGCTCGATCACGTTTTGCTCGGTTTGCTGGTCAATGCCGTGATACACGAAGAACCGGTAGATTTTCCGGCAAACGTACCGCGCAGCCTCGGGATGGTCGAAAAGCATGTCGAGAAAATCGTCCAATTCCAGGCCGCCAGCAGTGGGGCCGCTGCGGCCGGTTATTTTCCGGTTGCCGTAAAACGCTGAAAACTGCTTGTCCGTCGTGTCGTGCTCGTTGGTAAAAAAGAAGGTGCTGAACCCGTCGGTGCGCCAGCCCGTGAGCAGTCGGGCGGCAGCCTTTACGTCGTCTTCGGTGAAATACGAGGGCAAGTCCTTGCCGATGATGAACAGTTCCTGAATCTCGCGGGCGTAGTTTTCGTCGGGCGCATTTTTTGAGTTAAGGTAGCCATTCAGGTAAAACAGCATGCCTGGATCAAGCGTGATGTCGCGCATCATGGTCTTGAAATTGCCCAGGGAATTATCGCGCAGCACCTTGACGTACCGGTACAGCATACTGCCGAACGTAGCTTCCTGAAATTGCACCGGCAAATGGTTGTGCCAAAACAACGTCATTTTTTCCCGTATGCTGCGCCCGCTGCCCAGCATCTGGCGAATCCACCACGCACGCACACTCTCTGCCCGGTAAAACTCGGCGGTCGGCTCGAAGGCAGCGTTTAGAAAACTCTGCCCGAAGGGTACGACCGGGTCGGTAAAATTTGGATTGTTGAAATCATTTACCGGCCCCGCAGGCTGGATGTATGGAGCGTTCAGGATTTCTCCCACCGCCTGCTGCATGGTTTTTCCGAGAAAATAATCTACGTCAGCCTTTGTCGGCCCGAACAAACTGCGACGCAGCAGGTGGATCACCTCGGCCCGGCCCCAAGGCCCGGTGTACGGGGCCAGCCCGGAATCGGGAGGGCTGGCGGCACGCTCGGCGAGCAGCGCCGTCAACTCCGCCGACAGCGGGGCAATTGTCTGTTCGTCAATCCAGTAATTCTGGCGGTGCGGAGATTTTGCAAGGGTCAGAAAGGAGCGTCTGTCAAGGTGACTCATAAGCCGGGAATGGTTGAGTGATGGAACAGTTGGTGGTCTTTTGAGGCCGTGCAAAACGAATTTTCAAAGCAAGAACGATGAATCGTAAAGAGAGCGTGCGGTAAAAGTAAAAAAAACATCTCGTATCGAACCAACGTCATTTCGCGACTGTCAAATCCCCTTTTATAACAGCAACCTCCCGATTGGCTAACAGCAATTTCAGGTAGTACACATACACGCCCGGTGCTGCTTTTTGCCCGCCGCGTGCAGTACCGTCCCAGCCGGGCCACTGGTTGGGCGGCAGGGGTGTGTCCCAGCGGTATTGCAGGTTGCCCCAACGGTCGTAGACAGCCACTTCGCGTAATTCAAGCACAGCTGCCCCGGCACTCAGGGTCCACACCGAGTTGGGGCCACTGATTCCGGGCTGGATGACGTTCGGGACATATACCGGGATCGCCGTGCTCTTCCACACCTCCACCAAAATTTGATCGGTAGCCGTGCAGCCCGTTGCGTTGCTCACCGTCAGGGTGTACAGGGTGCTTTCCATCGGAGCCGCCGCCACCGATGCGCAGATGGAACAGTCCAGCCCCGTGCCCGGCGACCAAATAAATTGTACTACTCCACCCGCTGTTTCCGGCAAGATTTTTAACACCTGACCTTGCTGGATCAGTGTGTCGTTGGGCAAAACTACCGATACCGGCGGCGGCTCGCTCAAACTGGCCTCTGCTTCCCACACACAGCCAGACGTGTCCCGAACGCGTAAAATATGCAGGCCCGCTGCCAAATTCAGGTACACCTCCGCCGTATCGAACGGTGCCCCATCAAGGCCGAATACCGCACCAGCAGGGGCAGATTCGATGTTCAATTGGCCATCGGATTCACCGAAACACGTCGGGTCGAGCCAAACCAAGTCAAGCACCGGTTCCGGTAAAATCTGCACACTGACGGTCACAACAGAGTCGCACCCACCGGAAGCCTGAAATTTCTGGCTGTACACGCCCGCTGCGGTCTGGTAGTTGCCAAAAATCAACACCGAGTCGCCCGCGCAGATTTGCACAGCCTCGGCAGTTTGGAAAACTGGCAGCACCGCCAGCGAAACCGTGTGGGCCGAATCGCAGCCGTTGGCGGCTGAAAAGGTTTGCGCGTACACGCCCGCTGCGGTCTGGTAGTTTCCAAAAATCAACACCGAATCGCCCGCGCAGATTTGCACTGCCTCGGCAGTTTGGAAAACCGGCAGCACAACCAGCGAAACCGTGTGGGCCGAATCGCAGCCGTTTGCGGCTGAAAAGGTTTGCGCGTACGCGCCCGCCACAGTCTGGTAGTTTCCAAAAATCAACACCGAGTCGCCCGCGCAGATTTGCACAGCCTCGGCAGTTTGTTGCCCGAAAACTACCTCAACCCGTATCGTATCGAAACTGAAACAACCGAGCAGGCTCTTGGCCTG
>JBJXEZ010000190.1:0-17826 GCA_046153695.1 Saprospiraceae bacterium | reverse complement strand
GAGGGAAAGGGCAAGATTGTCGACTATCTGGCCGACCAGTACGATATCGTAGCCCGCTTTCAGGGCGGCCCCAACGCCGGACACACGCTCCTTTTCGGCGGAAATAAATACGTTCTCCACACGGTGCCATCCGGTATCTTTCGTCCCAACCTGACCAACCTGATTGGCAATGGGGTCGTTCTGGACCCGGTGGTGTTGGAGTGCGAGCTTCAGAACCTGGAAAAAAGCGGCGTGCAGTTTAACAAAAGACTCTTGCTTTCCAGAAAAGCCCACCTCATCTTGCCAACACACCGCTGGCTCGACGCGGCCAGTGAGGCCTACAAGGGAAAAGGTAAAATTGGTTCAACGCTCAAAGGCATCGGCCCCACGTACATGGACAAGACCGGCCGAAATGGCTTGCGCCTCGGTGATGTGGAACAGCCGACATTCCGCGACCAATACGAGGCACTCAAGCAAAAACACCTGGAACTGCTCAAAATCTACCCCGCTTTTGATTTCGACCTGAAAGCCGCCGAGGAAGCGTGGTTTGCCAGCCTCAATACCTTGCGTACACTGCCGTTCGTGGATAGCGAGTATTACCTGCATGATGCGCTTGAGCAGGGCAAACGCGTGCTCGCTGAGGGTGCCCAGGGGGCCATGCTGGACATTGATTTTGGGACCTACCCGTTTGTCACGTCCTCCAACACGATCACGGCAGGTGTGTGTACCGGCCTTGGCGTGGCACCGCAGCGCATTGGCCGGGTCATCGGCATTACCAAGGCGTATTGCACCCGTGTGGGAAGCGGCCCATTCCCGACTGAACTTGCTGACGAAACCGGTGACCGATTGCGGGAAGCCGGGCGCGAGTTTGGCTCCACTACAGGAAGGCCCCGGCGTTGTGGCTGGATTGACCTGCCACAACTTCGCTACACCATCCAACTGACCGGCACCACCGAGCTCTGCATGACCAAAATTGATGTACTGAACACCTTTGCCGAAATAGCCGCCGCTACACACTACCGCTACGGCGGGCAGGAAACCACCAACCTGCCCTATGACCTGTGCCGCGTAGACGTGCAAGCCGTTTTCAAAAAATACAAAGGCTGGGAATGCGACCTCGACGGTTTGCGCAGCATCGAAGACCTGCCGAGTGCAGCCCGGAATTTTCTGGACGATCTGGAGACGTACCTCGGCGTGCCGATCCGTATGGTGTCCACAGGGCCGGAACGAGAGAAGCTGTTGGTGCTTTAAATTATGTTGGGGATTTTCTCGCAGGGCTTTGCCTCAAGAAGAAAATCCCCAACACGTTCTCAGTTCTCAGCCACAAACACTTTTTTACCGTTTTCCTCCATCCATTCCTCAAACCTTGATCCCGGCATAAACCGGATGACCTGGCCAAACCGCCCTGGTGCCTTCAAGCGCAGCAAAACAAAACGGCGGCCCATTTTTTTCACGTCCTCGAAACGTTCAACGTCGGTCCATGGGTAGCGCACAGTTACCCAATAATTGGTGACGTACAGGTAGGCATCGTCAGCATCAATGCGCTTGAGCGGACAGAGCATGATGTAAACGAAAAGGAGCCAGACAGCCCAGATGGCCATAACGATTGCCCTCGGCCACCAAACGGAGTAGGGTAGGTACAGGTCCTCTTCAGTCGTGATCCACAATGCGAACATCAGGCCCGTGAAAAAAACACTGCCGAAAACAGGCAGGAATACCCGCCAGAACAGCGTCATATTGGACGACAAGTTGGCTGGCCGGGTGTGCCCGTTCGTTGGAATGTTGGCCGTGTCCTGGTGTATTGGTTCTTGATTTTCCATGCTGCGCTGTGCCCAAGCGGCGGTTATTCTTTTTCCTTCTTTTTGTCACCGGACTCGGCCAAACGGATACGAGTTCCCGACTTTAGTTTGCGGGCAATGGCGGAGTACGGCCCGACGACCACCGACTCGCCGTCCTTCAGCCCCTCGGTGACCTCTATGTAATCGTTGTCCTGAATACCGATTTTGACCTCCCGCATGGCTACAGTGTCGCCAATTGCCACGAAAACCACCTCCTTTACCTTCGGCTCTTCTTCTTTTTTCTCTTTGATCCGGTTGTTCTTAGCCCCCTCTTCCTCGTCTTCTGAATCGCTGGAGGCTGGTTTTTTATCTGCTTCGTCGTCACCGCGGGCAGTGACCGCAACGATGGGAACACTCAGCGCTTCTTCCACACTGTTGGTATAAATATCCACGGAGGCGGACATGCCGGGCCGGAAGGGATATTGTTTGCCTTTTTGGAGCAGGTCGGTGTAAGAGTCGGGGTCAATGCGGACCTTGACCACAAAATTGGTGACCTGATCGGTGTTCAGGGCAGCACCGCCGAGAGCAGTACCGACATTGCTGGCGCTGTTGGCAATCTCCGTGACCTTGCCCTTGAACTTCCTGCCGAGGTAGGCATCCACCTCAATGTCAGTTTTGTCGCCGAGCGCCACTTTGAGGATATCGTTTTCGCTTACTTCAACCTGCACCTCCATGGAGTGCAGGTTGGCGATGCGCATCATTTCGGTACCGGCCATTTGCAGCGTGCCTACCACTCGTTCGCCTTTTTCGATGCTGAGTTTGCTCACAATGCCGTTCACGGGAGCGGTGATGACGGTTTTTTGCAAACTGGTGCGCATTTCTTTCAGCGTGGCTTGAGCGCTGGAAATGCCAAACTCGGCCACACGAACGTTCTCGCGTGAACTGGACAGGTTGTTTTCCGAAGCCTTGAGCATAGCCTCAGAAGCGGCTAACGAACTTTCAAGTGTACGCAGGTTGCTTTGGGACGTTTCAAAATCCTGCTCGGAAATAACGCCGTCTTTGAACAACTTTTCGTTGCGTTTGTGCGCGTTCCGGGCGGCATCCAACTGTGCGGACGCCCGGTTTTTGTCGGCCTTGAGTTGGTCGATCCCGGCGGCGCTGCTTTGCACGTTAGCCGAGGAAATCTGCCGTTGGGATTGGGCGGTGTTAACTGCAGCCTGACCGCGTTCTACGGCACTCTGATACTCATCGGGACGGATTTTGGCCAGAATTTGCCCGGCGGTCACCGAGTCGCCTTCTTTCACATACAGGAACACGACCTCGCCCGACACGTCGGAACTAATTTTGACCTCTGTTTCAGGAAATATCTTGCCGCTGGCGCTGACGGTCTCGCTAATGGTTCGGCGCTGGACTTTTTCAGTGGTTACTTCCTCCCCCTTTGGCTTGTTGCGGGCCTTGACGGAGGCGATAACAATGAGCAGGACAATTACGCCAATTGCGGCGTACAAAAGGGTTCGTTTGCGCTTAGGTGTTGTATTTTTCATGATGTGTGATGTTGTTGGCTGGTTGGCTGGTTTTTGGCTGTTGGCTGGTTGGCTATTGGCTATTTGCCGTTTGCTGAGTGGACATTGGCTTCCCAGGTGTGATGATTAACTTGTGCGGTGTACTCGAACTCGGAAGCCAACGGCCAACAGCCATTACAACCGGAGTTCTTTGCCTTGGTAAAAGTCGAGTATTTTGAGTTTGAACAAGTAGTCGTAACGGGCCGTGATGAGGTCGTTTTCGGCATTGTCTATGTTGGTCTTGGCTGTAGTGAGTTCCAGCGTGTTGGCCGCACCGAGGCTGTGGCGTTTTTCAGTGTTGGCAAAGGCGGCTTGCATGGCATCAAAAGTACGCTGGGCGGCATCTAATTGTTTTCGAGCCGCGCGAGCGTTGGCGATGGACGTCTGGATGTCGTTTTTGAGCTGCTGGCGCGTTTGATTTTCTTGCAGTTGCGCCGTCAGGATACCCAGTCGGGCACGCTCGACGTTGAGCCGAACGCGACCGTTTTGGTAGATTGGGACACTGAGTTGCAGACCAAAACTCTGGCCAAAGTTCCGATCCAATTGGTCGGTATAGGCTACTTTTGGATATTCGAATTCGTCCTGATACAGCTGCACTGACGCGTCTACATTGTTGATGCGGAAGGTGATCGGGTTCCCCAGACTGGTACCGATAAACTTGCCGTTGGCGAAATCCAGAAATTGTGACGAGTAGAAACTGTTGAGGCTGCCGAACAACGACAGGGTGGGCATGTATTCGGATTTCGCGAGAGCAACGCCAGATTCGGCGCTTTTTACCCGAAAACCAGAGGCTTTCACGTTGGGCTGGGTCTGGAGGGCAGCGGCGTATAAGGGTTGGAGGCTATAGTTTTCCGGGTTCACATCGGCTGGAATTGTAACGGCTGGGCGCTCGATGCGCAGGTCGTAGTCAGGTTCCAACTGGAGCAGTTGCTTGAGATTCAGATAGGCCAGCTCCACATTGTTGTTCGACTGAACGGCCAATTGCTCCTCCCGGGCGATCTGTGCCTGCACATTAAAGCGATCCGCAGCAGGCACAGTACCGGCATCTATCAACTTTTTGGTGGCCTCCAACTGACGACTGCTTTGCCCCACACGACGGTCGGCGCTTGCACGCTGTTCTTCGGCCAGCAAAATAGAGAGATAAGCCTGGGCTATCTGGAGGGCAATGCTGTTGGCCGTTTGATCGGCATCGGCAGCGGCGGCCTGAGCATTCCAACGGGCTTGTTTTATACTTTGGTTGATCAGGCCCCCGGAGTACAGCGGCATCCCGGCGTTTAGGCTCATACTGTTGCTGGTGATCCCGGACGTAACAAACTGGTTGGTTGTCGGGTCAATGGTGCGGCCAAACTGCTGGCCAAGGTTGGTACTGATACTGATGTTAGGCAATCGGGCCGTTTTTGCCTGTCGCTCGGCTACTACAGCCACCTTGGCATTGGCACGAGCCTGAAGCACAGTCAGGTTGGCTTCTTGCGAATGCTGGACGCAGCGTTGGAGCGACCAAACCTCCTGCCCGGACAAGGGTATTGTGAAAAGGAGTAACAGGGCCGAAAAAACTGATTGGGCAATGTTTGTCATAGCGCATTGTGTTGTTGAAAAACGGCGCAAGGTTAGTGCGCTACCGAGCGGCGTGTCCATTTTTTATATCAATGAAAAAAAACGACGGATGAACGCGGGCTGGCTGGTGGACTGTGTGACCGGGCCGCGCCTTGTTTATTTTACTTCGTTGGCATTTCTAAACAGGCATTAAAAAACGTCCCTCAAAGCCTCCGGCAACCGCGGCAACAACAAAAAAAGCCCGGACAGCATCACAACTTTGATGCAACGGCTGGCCCAGGTGAAATGCCGTTTGGCTGTAGCAAAAAACGTAAGGCCGGTTGCCGCCAGAGCCGGTATGAACAGCAGGCCAGTTCCTGCACCGATCCGCCAATCAGGTGCATCAGATTGTGCCCAAAATACGAGCAACAAAACGATCAGGCCGCATACCGAAAGGCCAACCAACCCGGCTGGAATCCGGGCCAAACGCGGCCCCTTCAACACAGCCAATGTGTTGCACCCACACGCCGCATCACCCTGAAAATCTTCCAAATCCTTCACCTGCTCTCGAAATAAATTGGTGAAAAACGCAAAAATCGCGTACGCCCACACTAGGCCCGTCGCCCCGTGAATCAAATCCGGATACTGAAACGATGACAGCCAAATAGCCCGGTCTTCTGGAAACAGCGTGATTATCGGAACCGCCGCACACATAAGCGACACCAGTACGTTGCCCAGCACTGGCGTACATTTCATCTGCCAGGCGTACAGGAATAAAAAAAACGACACGATTGGAAACACAGCCAGCGGCCACAGCGATTTGGGCTGGGGGAGGACCATAAACAGGCGCACCGCCAGCAAATAAACCAGTACCGTGATCCCAGAATAGATCATCAATACAATACCCGAAGGGATATGCCGCCCCACTACCACGCTTTCCGGTCGGTTAATCGCGTCTATCTCACGGTCGTAATAGTCGTTGATAATGTATCCGGCAAGGGTAACCAGCACTGTGGCTGCAGCGATGAGGCCAAACGAATGATCGTCCAAAACCGGAATGCCGCCGGCTTGCAGAATAGCAGGGCGCAACACAAGCCAGTAGGGTAGCCATTGACTCAAAAAAACAATAAACAAGTTGGGCAGACGAAACAACTTCGGCAGTGCTAGCCAATCGTGCGAAAAATGCGGCCGGAACTTGTCGAGTGGCGGCTTCGGTTTTGGCGATAAAAGGCCGAGCGCCTCACCGGTTTGCTGCCAGTGGCCCGGCTTCGATCTCCCTAATGCCAACAACGCCGGCAGGTCGTGCTTTTTTATCGCGTCAAAAACGCGCTCGTGGCCTGTGTTGTTCAAATGGGTGCCATCGCCTGCATCGCAGGTTTTCATCAAAAAGCCGTCGCTATCAGAAAGGCCGTCCCACAGGTTCACCGCCAATGGCCCGTACCGGGCACAAATCATATCTTTCAACTGGACTTGAATGCCGACTTGCGCGGGATTATCGAAACATCGGGGCTGCGTTGTGCAAATAAATGCCGGCACGCCGGCGGCCAGCGCCGTTTGTACAATCAGATCGAAGTTAGCCAACTGCTCCTCCGCGCCGTAGTGCGCGGCAGCGTCGTTGGACGGTGCATTTACAATCACCATATTGGCGCCGTGCGCCAACGCTCGGGTAATATTCCGCTCCGGATCGGGAAGTGGACGTGCCGGTGGCGGTTTGTGGCCAGTGGGCACCAAATGGTAGGTTTGTTGGCCGCCCAAACCCAGGTTTATGACCTCGTTAGCCGGATTTAGTTTTTGCAAAAACTGCTGAAACAAATTGACCCATGCCGCCTGCGGCGGCGCGGCTCCAACGCCGGCAGCCGTAGAAGAGCCGATGACGACAATGCGGAGGGGGGCCTGGGTCATGTTCGCTTTTCTTAAGATCGATCCAACACCACTTTGTGAACAGCCTGGCCTTGACCTGTTCGGATCAGTATAGTGTACAACCCATTGGCAAACACCGACAAATCCAGTTCGTGCTTTTTCAGCCCGGTAGCGTGGTGTTCCAACACGTTTCTGCCCAAGGCATCAAAAACTATGAACCGCACGTCGTTACTCACCATATCGTCCGGGAACAGTACAAAAATATTTCCGGTAGTCGGATTCGGGTAAAGGGCGATCCGTTCGCTCCAGTCTTTTTCGGAAGTGCTGATCGTATTGCTCACCACAAACGGTCCGGCGGTTTTCGTGCAGCCGTGGGCATCCGTCACGAACAACGTGTACGTTCCAGCGCCAACGCCCTCCAGGTTTTTCGAAGTCGATACCGTTTGCGCGTTTTGCCGCCAGTCATAGGTATATCCGGGCAAGCTGCCGCTAACCGTCACCCCTACACCACCTGTTTTTTGGTTGCCAATGTCGTTTATGATCGTATCGAGCGCAATTACGAGCGGACTCAGGATGGTCACGTCGAATGAACAAGCGCCGACGTTTCCACTGGCATCGGTGAATGTGTAGGTCGTGGTCGTGGTGCCAACGGGAAACTGGGAGCCACTGGGCAGCCCCGCCGTCAGGTTAAACTGGCCGCCCAGCATCAGGCAGTTGTCCGTGGCCACAGGAGCCGTATAGCCCGCTGTCGCGTCGTCGGCACAGCGCCGAATACTGGCCGGACAAACAACTGTCGGTGCTTCAGTGTCCACCACCGTGACATTGAATGTCAGTTGGCTGCTGTTGCCCGAAGCGTCCGTCGCTGTGGCGGTTACCTGTTGTACGCCCAGGCTCAAACAATCAAAACTCACCGGAACAAACTGTACCCCGGCAACCGCGCAATTGTCGGTGACCGAAATACCGAGGTTTTGCACGGTAAGGGTCACCAAACCGGCCAATCCCACAGGCAGTGGTGCAGCACCGGCCTGAATGACGGGGGGCTCTGAGTCGTCGGCCAGTACCACAGCTTGTGTTGTGGATGTGCACCCGTTGGCATCAGTGGCCGTAGCAATGTAGGTTCCGGCTTTCAGCGCCGTGGCCATCGGGCCTTGTTGGTTGTTGTTCCAAAGAATACCGACCGCGCCCGTTCCCCCGGTGGCGGTCACCGTGGCTGTTCCTTCGGCGGCATCCGGGCAGTTGGCGTTGGTCACGCCCACGAGCGTCAGGGTAAGCAGTGGCGGATCAACAAGGGTTGTTTCGGCCACAATTTCACAGTTTTCAGCATCGGTGATAGAAACCGTGTAGGTGCCTGCGGAAAGATTGCCAGCGGTTTCGCTTGTAGCGCCCGACGACCATACAAACGTCAGCGGTGCCGCTCCCCCCACGACCGAGGCCGTAGCCAGGCCATTGGTAAAGCCAAAACACGCGGGGTTGTTGCTCGCAATGGTTGCGGACAGGTTACAACTTACGCCCAGTACCTCAACTGTTTGCACAGCTGTACAGCCATTTGCATCAGCGACCGTGACGATGTATTGCCCTGCGGGCAAACCCGTGATTGTTTGTTCGGTTTTACCGGTGCTCCACTCAAAAGAGTAAGGCATGGTACCACCCGACGGGTTGGCTGTGGCTGTGCCGTCATTGCTGCCTGGAGCGGTCAGCCCGGTGGCCGTGGCATTGGTAAGTAATGCACCAGGTTGTTGGATGGTCAGGCTGATAGAAGCCGAACAGTTGTCGGTGTCGGTAACGGTCACAGTATATGTTCCGGCGGCCAAATTTTGCAGGCCGGGGGTATTTTGGCCGGTTTCCCATGCATAGGTGTAAACGCCAGTGCCACCGGAAACAGTCACCGCCAACATACCGTCGGTTGCGCCAAAACACGAAGCATTGGTTTGCACTGTCGGTACGACGGTCAAACCGTCCTGCCGGATTACGGTGGCTGTAGCCGAACTGGTGCAGCCATTCGCCGTGTTTGTCAACAAGAGCGAATAGGAACCGGCGGCGTTAGCCGACCATTGCGGGTTAGTGCCCGTGTTACCGGAACTACCGTCGGGATTTGTCCAAAAATGGTTCAACAGGGCCGGGTTGGCAGGCGAGGAATTTGTCAATAAAACTGAAGATGTTTGGCAATTCAGGGTGCCGGAAACCGATAGCGCAGCACCCGGGCTTTGCACGTCTTCATCAACCAGGACGGCAGCTACATTCGAGCAGCCACTCGTCATGTTTGTCACCACCAGGGTGTAAGTGCCTGGCGAGCCGATGATCGGCATCAGGGTCGTTTCCCCGGATAGAATGCCGGCACCGGTGCCTGCGAATGTCCACAGGTAGGTAAATTCCGGGCCAACTGGCGCAGTTGCCGAGAGGATAGCCTGTTTTTGAACGCAGGTCAACGTTTCCGGTGTTGCGATGGACACGTCGGGAACGGACTCGTCCTCGGTGACTGTGGCTGCATCCACTGCAGAACAGCCGTTGATCGTATTCGTCACGGTAAGGTAATAGGTTCCCGGAGCGTTGGTAATGAGTTGGATACCGGTACTGCCGCCGGTCCATTCATAGGTAAATTCAGTACCCTGGCTGCTGCCGTTACCGTTGAGGATAACGGACTGAACGGTGCAGGTCAACGCCGCATCCGCTCCTGCATCGGCCAAGGGTGGCGCGGTGTCTTGCAATACCTCGACCGAGTCGCTACTGGCACAATGATTGAGCGTATCCGTCAGGGTCAATGTGTAAAAGCCCGGTGTGTTGACGACCGGCATCAGCGTCGTATCGCCCGATACAAATCCGATGCCCGAAGCACCCGGCGCGGGGCTGAAGGCCCAGAGTAAGGTGATTCGTGGTCCCTTTGAGGAGCCAGAGGCATCGAGTTGGACGGTATTGAATAGGCAGTTTAGCGGTGCTGGCAGGGCGATCGCCACCGTGGGCGGAAGGGTGTCGAACACGATTTTCACCGTGTCAACCGACTTGCAGCCGTTGGCTGCGTTCAGGCCGTTGACGATGTACAAGCCCGCGCTGTCCACCCATGGCATTAACGTACTGTCGCCCGAAAGGATGTGGCCGTTCGGTGTGGTCCAGACATAACTGAACTGCGGCCCCATGGACGACGAGTCGGCCCGAATACGCACCGAGTCGGCGGCGCAGTTGAGCGTCGGGAGTGGTTTTTTTATGACAATGACGGGCGCGGCGAAATTGCCACCCACGCTCAATGTATCCGTTTTTTTGCAACCGGTTTGGGTATTGGTCACCGTCAGGATATATAGACCCAGTGTGTCTACCGTGGCTGTCGGCCCATTTGTTGGGCCAGTGTAATGCCCATTTTGCGTGCTCCACAAGTAGGTAAACGTGGGGCCGGAGCTACTTCCGGTACTGTTCAGGTTGAGGGTTGGAGTGATGCAGTCGAGTGTACCTGGTGCTTCGGCGTTGGCCATTGCAGTGGGCAAAACGATCGATTGACTCACAGGCACTGAGGCCGTAGCCGTGCAGCCGTTCGTCTCGTTGGTCACGGTAAGGATATACAAGCCAGAGGCATTTACCACGCAGTTGTTGAGTGTGGTGGCACCCGAAACTATACCTGGCCCATTCCACTGATAGGTAAAGTCGGGGCCGGTACTACTGCCCGTTCCGTTCAGGGTGATCGTTCCGGGAACGCAGGTGATCGGGCCGGGCGAAGCTCCCTTGGCAACGGCTGGCGTTATGTTTTGCGTGACATCAACGGTGGCGGTGGACGTACAGCCGCTAATGTTGTGGGTAACGGTGAGGGTATACGTGCCCGGTTGGTTGACCGTTGGCATGAGTGTGCCCTGTCCGGACACCACACCCGAAGCGGGCTGCCAGTTGTAGCTCACCAATGGCCCGGTTGACGACCCTTCACCGTTGAGCATGGTGGTTTTTTGGGCACAAGTCAGTTCTTCTCCGCCGGTAGCAGCAGCCAAAACCTGAAGCGGGTCAGGCAAAACGTTGATCGAGGCGGATTTGGAGCAAATGCCGTCGCCGGTATCGAACGAAACGGTTAGTGTGTACACGCCCGGTTCATTGACCGTGGCAATGGGCGTGCCCTGGCCAGAAACGATGCCCGGACCGTCCCAGTTGTAACTATACCCGGGACCAGACGACGAGCCGCTGCCGTTGAGTTGGATACCATTCGGCTGGGAACTGCAGGGCAGGATGATCGAGGTTGGCAAAACAACGTTCACAGTAGCCACCGCCACGGTCATTTGATCGGACACCGTGCAGGCTTTGGACATAAAAATATCGTCGAGTGCAAAGTCATCGCCGAAAAAGCCGTTTCCGCCTGTACTCAGGTCGCGGATGCAAAGAGCGGCACTGGTTGCTGTCCCGGAAAACCATACTGCGGTGAACTGCTGCCAGTCGCAGCCGCTGTTGGGGTGTGTAAACGGTGTGCCGACTACCACATTGTTTACGGAAAACTGTACTGTCGGCGGCGAAATTGGAGACACCATGATCCACGCACTCAGGAAATACCAGGAGTTGGCCATGACGGGAATGGTCTGGCACCAAATCTGCGGATTGGGCGTACCGGCGCCGTTGATCAGCATCATAAACCCGGTGCCGTTGCCAAACGTGTGGTCATCGCAGGGCGGAAAGGTAGATAGGACGAGGGCTGGCGAGGTGGTAAGCACATACGTACCGGGTGTAATGGGCGTAGGGTTGTATGACAGGCTGGTGGTAAAGCCGGTGTTTCCCGACTCGAAGCCTGGATTGGTCACTAAGTTGGGTGCCGACGGATCGAACGCCGCGCCAGTGAGTGTGTATGTGACCGGGCCGGTGACGGTGGCCGTTGGGTCAAGAATGTTAGGATTGTTAAGGCCGGTTACGGGCGACCAGCGTAGGCCAATATAGTCGCCGGTGATGCTTCCGTCCAATTGAACAGTCTGGCCGGTTGAACAGACGAACTTGTTTGGGCCAGCGTTCACGGTAATGGGGCACTGGGCCTGTAGGTCTGCCGTGGCTGCGAACAGGAAAAGAAAAAAGTAAAGTTGGCTACGCATGAGTTATTGATTAGAATATAAACGTATGGTTTTCCTTATACCGCCATCGGGTCCATCTTCTCTCCGTCCACCCCATATTTTTTCATAAAATCGAGCACCGCCTTGTCGCTCACCTTGCCTTGTTTGTTCAGCAGGTGCACGGCAGCGAAGGCGATATACCGGGCGCTGACCTCGAAGTAATCGCGCAGGCTGGTTCGACTTTCGGACAGGCCGAACCCGTCAGTGCCGAGTGCGGTGAACGCCGCCGGCATCCACGGTGCGAGGCAACCGGGACTCATTTTTACCCAGTCACTGGCGGCTACAAACACGCCTGACTCGCCGCTCAGGCTCTCCTGCAGGAACGGTGTTTTGCCCGGCTGGCCGGGGTGGAGCATGTTCCAACGCTCGCAAGCAGACGCATCGCGGTACAGTTCGCTCCAGGAAGTGGTGCTCCACACATCGGTGCTCACACCCTCTGCTTCCAGAATTTCTGCGGCTTTCAAAGCCTGATCCATGATGATACCGGAGGCCAGCAGGTGTGCTTTTATACCCTCTTTGGCCGATTTTTTTGCCGACCGGCTGTAGCGGTACAAGCCGCGTTTGATGCCTTCTTCCACTCCCGTTGGCATGTCGGGCATGGTCAGGTTTTCATTGTACAGGGTGATGTAGTAGATTTTATGCTCGTTTTCCACATACATTCGGCGCAAGCCGTCATGAACAATCACAGCGAGTTCGTAAGCAAAAGCCGGGTCGTAACTGATCACCGACGGCACGGTTTGCGCGATGAGGTGCGAATGGCCGTCCTGGTGTTGCAGTCCTTCGCCGTTGAGCGTGGTGCGCCCGGCTGTACCGCCGAGCAGGAAGCCCTTGCACATCATGTCGGCGGCGGCCCAAACAAGATCGCCCACGCGCTGGAACCCGAACATGGAATAATAAATGTAAAACGGCACCATCGGTAGTCCGTGCAGGCTGTAGGCCGTGCCAGCCGCAGTGAACGAGGCGGTGGCACCGTCTTCGTTTATACCTTCTTGCAGTACCTGACCGGTCGGTGATTCCTTGTACTTGAAAACGGACATACTGGTTTCCAACGGGGTGTATTTTTGGCCTTGCTGGTTCCATATTTGCACAGAGTTGAACATCGGTTCCATTCCAAAGGTCTGTGCCTCGTCGGGCACGATGGGCACGATGTACTTGCCTATTTCTTTGTGTCGGGCCAGTTGGGTCATAATCCCGACCATCGCACCGGTGGTGGAGAAAGCATCGCCTCCGGAAGCCGCGCTGCCTTTGATTTGTTTGTCGAAAAGAGCGAGTTCGGGCAATTCAAACGGCGCGTATTCCTCCGAGCGTTCCGGCAAAAAGCCGCCTAGCGCCTTGCGGCGTTCGAGCAGGTACTTGGTTTCGGGGGCATCGGGGCCGGGAAACCAAAACTTGGCGGCTACGGCATCTTCATCGGAAAGGATGCCATTCAATCCGTATCCATTTTTGGTCTCGATACGGGCTTCGCTATTGATATCCTTGGTCTGGTGGGCTTTGTTTTTGCCCTCGGCAGCCTTGCCCATGCCGTAGCCTTTTACGGTTTTCACGATGATAGCCACAGGTTTGTTCGATCGCACAGCGCGTTCATAGGCGGTGTAAACCTTGAGCGGGTCGTGGCCGCCACGGCGCATTTTTTTGAGTTGTTCGTCCGAGTAATCGGCTAACAAAGCAGCTATGCGTGGGTCATCGCCCACGAGTTTCTGACGAATCCCGGGGCCATCGAGGTTGGATATTTCCTGAAAATCGCCATCCACCATCGCTTCCAACCGGGCCAACAGAACTCCGTCGGTGTCTTTGGCCAGCAGGTCGTCCCATTCGCTGCCCCACACCACTTTGATCACTTCCCAGGAGGCACCGTGGAAATGGCGCTCCACTTCTTGTACGATTTTGCCATTGCCACGTACAGGACCGTCGAGGCGCTGGAGGTTGCAGTGTACCACAAACACGAGGTTGTTCAGGTTTTCGTGGGCGGCTACACCGATGGTGCCATAGATTTCCGGTTCGTCAATTTCACCGTCGCCGATGAAGTGCCAAACTTTGCCGCCGTTTTGCGGCTTCAAGCCACGCGTTTCCAGGTATTTGACAAAACGAGCCTGGTAAATGGCCGTCATCGGGCCGAGGCCCATACTGACGGTGGGTGCTTGCCAAAACCCGGGCATCCGGCGTGGGTGCGGGTAACTGGATACACCGCCGAGCAGTTCTTGCCGGAAATCAGCGATCTGCTGTACCGTCAACCGGCCTTCCCACACGGCGCGGGCATATACACCCGGCGAGGCGTGCCCCTGGAACATGAACAGGTCGCCGCCGTAGTCTGCCGAGCGCTTGCGTAAAAAGTGGTTGAACAGCACTTCCAGCATCGTGGCGCAGGCGGCGTAAGTAGCGATGTGGCCGCCGAGGGACAGTTTCTTGTCCTGCGCTTGCAGAACCATGGCCTGTGCATTCCAGCGGATGATATTTTCGATCTTTTTTTCCAACGCTTCGTCGCCGGGGTAGGGTGGCTGTTCGTCGACAGGTATGGTGTTGGCGTACGGCGTGTTGAGCGCGGGGCCGCCATTGGCCGCTCCGTGGCGGGCCAGCAGGTAACGCAAACGCTGGAAAAGTTCAGCACTTTTTCCCTTGCCATGTGCTTCAATGACTTCTTCGAGGGCTTCCAGCCATTCCTCCTGTTCGAGGCGCCAATCGTCAAGTTGTATTTCTCCCATATTCGGTGCATGTACGTTGCAAAAAAAGCGTGTTAGGTAACAGGCAAAAGTAGGCGTTTCTGCCAAAACAAAACGGCGGTCTCGTCAACGGTCCCCCATCAGGTGTTTTTCAAAAAACGCCAAGGTGCGCTCCCAAGCCAGTCGGGCAGCAGTTTCATTATACCGTGCTGCCGAGGTATCGTTGTGAAAAGCGTGGTTTACGCCCTCGTACAGGTATTGTTCATAGGTAGTACCGGCGGATTTCAGGGCTTCCTCGTATGCAGCCATGCCAGTATTGACGCGTTCGTCGATGCCTGCGTAGTGCAGCTGAACAGCGGCTTTAATCTTAGGCACGTCCTCGGCGTTGGGCTGTCGCCCGTAAAATGCCACCGCTGCCCGGAGCGTGGGCATGTGTACGGCCAGAGTGTTGGCCATAGCCCCGCCCCAACAAAAGCCAACGCAACCGAAACGTCCGTTGCAGTCGGGGCGAATCGCCAGAGTGTCGAACACACTCAGGAAGTTTTGCCGGGTTTCGCCGGCATTCAGTTGGCTGAACATGCTGCGAGCCTCGTCGGTATCAGCTGGCGTGCCACCGAGAGGAGCAAGGGCATTTGGAGCCACTGCCAGAAACCCGGCTCTGGCTGCACGGCGTGTTACGTCTTCGATGTGGGCGTTCAGGCCTCGGTTTTCGTGAATCACCACCACAGCAGGGTACGGTCGCTCCGTTTCCGGGCGGGCCACATAGGCTTTCATTTCGCCGTTTGCTCCAGGCCAGGTGATGTACTCCGTGAAAAGTCCGTCGCTGGAACCGGAGGGCCGAATACCCGAAACGACAGGCTCCAGCAGCGGCAGCACAGACATCGCCATCGCCGTGCTACCGACCAAATGTGTGAGCCGCTGAAGAAATTCCTTGCGCGTCAGGGGCTTGTGTGTGTACTCGTCGTACAGGTCAATGATACGTTGGTCGAGCATGATGGGTTTTGAGCTTAGAAGTGGAAAAAACAGTCAGCGTACTCGACAGCGGCGGCAGGCGCTTACTTCTTCCGCAGCCGGTCAATCACGGAGGCTTCAAATCCTTTTTTCTCCAGCGCTTCGGCGATACGCACGGCCTCGTTCAAATTGTCGGTCCGCTTGACAATCACCACGGCAAACCGGCCCCTGTTGTACAAACCCACCTCGGCATCCTGATAGCCCATTTTGATGATGCGTTCCATCTCGCGCCGGGCACCATCGAGTTTGGTAAACGAACCGGCTACCACCCGGTAGCGACCGTCGCCAGCATCGGTGTCCAGATTACGGGGTTGTTCTGTTTGGGCAGCCGGCGTGGCGGGCCTGGGTTTGCCAGCGGCGGGCGCTGTCTTTTCCGGGTTACCGTTCGTTTTTTGCTGCGGCTCCGAAACAGGCTGTGGCTCAGATAAATCCCCCTCAATTCCTTCATCCGACACGACAACGCTGCTGCTGGAATACAGCGTATCGGTGTCGTCGTATTCGCTACCGGTCGTGTCATTTTCTTTGAATGAAAGGTCCCGGGATCCTTGCTGGAACTCGGCGGTTTCCAAAGCGATCTTTTCTTTTTCCTTTTTCATTTGCCAAACCTTGTAACCTGCCACAGCCACAAGGCCAACCAGCAGCGCATACAGCAGGTACGAGAGCATTTTGTTCGTGTTCATACGACGGATACGTGTTGATGATGAAAGGGCCAAAAGTAGTTATTCTTTCGTCCAGGTGTTGTTTTTGCGGTCTACGTCCGAAATATTGCGGTCACCTAGGGCCACTTTGGTCACGTTCATACCGGCTGGGCAGTCTACGCGAGCCACTCGGTTACCTGCACGCCACACCTCGGCGCTGAGGTGCATGACCTGCGTTTTTCCGTCGGAAAAGGTGACGGCAAGGTGAACAGGTACGGGCAAGTTGCCTTTTTTTTCTACAAAAATCACGTCGAGATCGGCGGCTTCCTCGTGCGTGACCGACTGGATACCGAGGTCGGGGTAGCCCCACTCGAAAAACCAGGCCTTCCAAAACCAGGTCAGGTCTTGGCCTGACACGGTGTTCCAGGTGTTGAAAAAATCGTATGGCGTCGGGTGTTTGCCTTTCCAGCGATCAATGTATTCGGTCATGCATCGGTGAAATGTCTCGTAGCCGAGCAGATCGAGCAGGGTAATGTAGGCGTTTTGCGGGCGGCTGTACGAGGCTGTGCCATAAGCCCCGCCGCTCAGAAAACTGGAGCGCACCATGGGCGGCACGTCGGAATCGGTACCAGCGGAAAAGCCGTAACCACGCAGGCTGCTTTTGTTGCCGGTGAGGGAATCCCCCAGCAGGTGATCAAAAAAATTGGCCCAGCCCTCGTCCATCCAGGCGTATTCCTGTTCGTTGATGCCCATCATAAAAGGGAAATAGGTGTGTGCCACTTCGTGAACGGTCAGGTTGGTCGGGTCACGTTCGCCGAGGCTGGCATCGTTCACCATCATGGGGTACTCCATGCCGTCGTTGCCGTTGAACACGGTCATGCTTGGGTAAGGAAAAGGATAGCCCGGCTGCCAGGTGCTCATCAGGCGGATGCCGTCGGCGGCGATGCGAGCCACGCGGTAGTAGTCCTTGGACTTGGTATCGTACGCGGCACCGACGAAGGTGCGGCGGCCCGTTTGGGCATCCACTACTACCGAAAGGGCATCCCAGTTGTAGTGGTCGCTGGCCGCGAAAGTGAAGTCAGGCACGTCGGTCGCTTTGTAGCGGAACACCTGTTTTTTGCTTTTTTTGAAAACACCGCCTTCCTTCAGTTCAGCCTCCGTGAAAATCTTGACTACTTCTGCGGAAGTATGGGCGGCATTGTACCGGTCGAGGCTGGTTTTTTCTAACAGGTCGCCGGGATTTTGCCATTCGCCTGTGGCCCAGGCCATGTAACCCTTTGGCAGGGTGATGGTCACGTCGTAGTCGGCAAAGTCGTGGTAAAACTCCTGCGTGCCGCTGTACGGGGTGCTGGCCCAGCCGCGGTAGTCGTCGTACACAGCGATTTGCGGGTACCAGTAGGGCACAAAAAAAGTGGTAGGGTCACACACGCATTCGCGGGTGGCCTCCTTGTCGGCGGGCAGGAGGTAGGCCCATTGGATGGTGATGGTGGCGGAAGTTTTGGGCGGCAATGCTGATCCGCGCAGTTGAAGGTCGAGGAAGGTGTTTCGGCGGCGGCGGTCTTTTTCGGGCACGGGCTGGCCGTTGTAGGTGAGTGACTTGATGGTTACGCCGTCGCCCACATCGTCGGGGCTCACGTCGCCACTGCGCAGGCTGCCCTTTCGGTAGCGGTCGGCAGCCAGTTTGAACCGGATAATGGTTAGCGAGTCGGGGCTGTTGTTGGTGTACACGATGGTCGCCTCGCCGCTGA
>JBJXEZ010000188.1:0-28412 GCA_046153695.1 Saprospiraceae bacterium | reverse complement strand
GAGGGAACAATACGGGGCGGTGCCCCCGGCCCTAGCGGGTTACGTCCCGCACTTCGACATCCTGAAAATCAACGTACAAGCCATGCTGGACGAAGAAATCCGGGGCATGCAGGACGCGGTGCTGCTGCGCAACATATTTTTGGCGTTCAAGCACGGTCGAGAGGGTAAATTCATCCGGGCGCATTTCCGCGAAGTGCTTATTTTTGTCCACGAAAACCTGGCAGAGGAGATCTTGTTAGGCCTGTTTGAGGCCACGTTTCTCTACCTGCAAATTGTCTCACCATTCAAGGAACATGAAATTATGGAACTGGTAGAAACACTTCCCCCGCAATACGAGCAAATGGCCAAGTCTGCCTATGATCAAATTTTGGAAAAAGGCTTTGAACAGGGCATCGAAAAAGGTATCGAAAAAGGTATCGAACAGGGTATCGAACAGGGCATCGAGAAACTGCTCGTTGCTTTTTTAAAGAAGAACTACGAATGGCCTGACCAGCAAGTGGCCGACTATTTTGATGTTTCGGTTGGTCAAGTAAGAGCCGCACGCCTCCTGCTGCTGGGCGATTAGTAGCAGGCCTCCTGCAATATGGTGTTTTACAGGCACTCCAAGGCCTGTTCCAAATCCTCCCACAGCCATTCGGGATCTTCCAGCCCGATATAAAACCGGCAAAATGACCACGGCAGCGCTGGCTCGGGCTTGCCCGGGATGCCGTAAAAGCCCACGGTGGGAATGACCAACGACTCGTGCCCGCCCCAGGATACGGCCATGAGAAATCGCCGCAACCGGTGTACAAACTGTTCCATCTTGTCCATCGAGTCCGTTTTGAATTGTACGGAAAACAGACCGCCGCAGCCGCGCAGTTGTTTTTTGGCCAATTCCAACTGCGGAAAACTGGCATGGAACGGGTACCAAATGCGTTCCACCTTAGGGTGTTTATCCAGTTTTTCGATCAAAAACCGTGCGTTCTCGTCGCTGCGCTGGAGTCGGAGTGGCAGGGTGCGCAGGCCGCGAATGACGAGTGCTGCGTCGTGCGGGCCGAGGATACCGCCGAGCGTCATCAGTTCGGACTCGAATATTTTTTTCACCATCGGCTTACTGCCGCAAAGCACGCCTACTACCACGTCAGAGTGGCCATTGAGGTATTTGGTGCCGGAATGCACGACGATGTCAATACCGAACGAGGCGGGATTTTGGAAAATGGGCGAGGCATAGGAATTGTCAATGATCGTCACGATGCCGCGATCCCTGGCCAGTGCCGAGCAGGCTGCGAGGTCCTGGCACTCGAAGGTCATGGTGTTCGGGCTTTCGAGGTAGAGCACGCGGGTGTTAGGGCGCAGTGCGGCGCGGATGTTGGCTATATCGGTACCGTCCACGAACGTATGCTCCACGCCGTAGCGGGACAAAAATTTGCGCAGCAGGGTGTTTGTCCACGAGTAAGGCGCCTGTTGGCATACGATGTGATCGCCCGCCGATACATTACCGAGCACTGCGGCGGCCACGGCACCTGCACCGCTGGAAAACACGAGACAGTCCTCTGTTCCCTCCAGTGCGGCCAGTTTTTTTCGCAGGATTTCCACTGTGGGGTTGTTGCCCCGTGAATAAACGTGGTGCTCCAGTTCGTCAGAAAATGCTGCTCGGAACGACGCCAGGTCAGGAAAAACGAAATTGCTCGTCTGCACTACTGGTGGTGCCACGGCTTGGAAATACTGCTCGCGGTCTTCGCCGAGGTGGGTGAGGATGTCGCTTAGGTGGTACATGGAAAATTGCTGCTTGGGTGCGGATGCGGTCGTGTGGTGGCTCGCAAATGTAGCGGGATTTTGCCTTGGGAATGGCGTTGGAACTGTTATGTGCTGGAGAAAGAAAACGTGAAGGCCAAAATCAACAGCCTTCTGGGTATCGCCATGGCTTCTTTATCGCGCCTGGGATGCAATGTGTCGAGGGTTTATGCTGTCGAGTACAATAACCGAATTTTTGAGGAACGGGTGCTGCCACTTTGCTGGCAAAAAAATTCAAAAAGTCTCTACAAGGGGTATTTGGAGTATCAAACACCATTCAATTCCTAACCTTTACAACCCACCTTTCGATGCACTTCAAATTGACTTTTCGCTTTCGGCTACTGTTCACCGGCCTCGTCATGCTATTGGTCTGGGCGCATTTGGCTTGGGACTACAGCCACGATGGTGTGCCTGCACATTATTTTTTGCATCGGAAAGATATGCCCAGTATTTCAAACTGGTGGGGCAGCTTGCTTGTCCCACTCCTTACCTGGGGCCTTTTGTATCGCCTGCATCACAGATTGGAAAAAAATCAAGCGTCAGCCCAAACAATGGGGTATGGATTTTTCGGCGCGCTATTCTTCGGCATCGCTCTGTCCTATTTTTTTAGCATAGGTTCTGAAGCCCCTGGCGTTATGGTTATGGGGCTTTTTATATTGGCCTTGTTTGTACCGATTTATCGGGAAGAATACCTGCTCGGGTTTGTTTTGGGTATGGCTTTCACTTTCGGCGGGGTGTTGCCAGTAGTGGTAGGGCTAGTATTAGCCTTGATGTTCGCTTTCCTGTACATATTGGTTAGAGGCGAAATTTTGTTTCTTTATTCCAAAATAACAGCGTCCAAACAATAGCATCCTTTGGACGCGACCAGTGCGGTTAACTGCCTGATATTGAAATGTCTGAAGAATATAATCTCCTTGTCCGAAGGACTGTCCGCTACGCAAAAAAGTAGAAAACTAGCTGTCGCCCAAACCCTCAAAACCCACCGGCGGCGTCGTCCCCCCGGTCATCGGCCACAGCGCGAAGCCGTCCGTCGGGCAAGCGCTGGATAGCCTCCACACGACCGATAGGCGTGCGCACCTTCACCTTATGCCCCATGCTGCCCAGTTTGGCCAGCACATCGGCGGGCAGGGCACCGTCCTCGATCTGGATTTCGTCGGGAGTCCATTGGTGGTGAAAACGCTTAGCGTGTACGGCCTTCACCAACGGCAGTTTAAATTCATACACGTTGAGCAGGACCTGAAAAACGGAGGTGGGGATAGTGGTTCCGCCCGGTGTTCCAATGACGAGGGAGAGTTGGCCGTTTTCGAGCACGATGGTCGGGGTCATACTGCTGAGTGGGCGTTTACCGGCCGCTACGGCGTTGGCTGTGCCGCCGATAGCCCCGTACAGATTGGGCGCACCGGGCTTGGCGCTGAAATCGTCCATCTCATTATTCAAGATAAAACCTGCACCGGATACCACAACCCGGCTGCCGTAAGAATCATTGAGTGTGGTGGTAACGGAGGCTGCGTTGCCCTCGGCATCCACGATGCTAAAGTGCGTAGTTTCCTCGCTTAGTTTGGGCGTGCCAGCCCGAATGCCCTGGCTCGGTGTGGCTTTATCAGGAGAAAAATCGGCCATGCGTGTTTTCAGGTACTCGGTTTGTACCATTCCTTTTTGTGGCACCTTATAAAAATCCGGGTCACCGAGGTGCTCGGATCGGTCGGCGTAGGCCCGGCGCTCCACCTCAACCATGCGGTGTGCAGCAGCCGCCGAGTGGAAACCATCGGCGCCCAAGTCAGCATCGCCGAGCATACCCAGCATTTGCTGTAGCAAAATGCCCCCGCTACTGGGCGGTGGCATGCCAATGATACGCCGCCCACGCCACTCAAACTCTACCGGTGTACGCCAGGCACTGCTGTAATTTCTCAGGTCGTCGGCAGTCATTGGGCCGCCGTGGCGTTCCATTTCCCGTACAATCATATCAGCAACCGGGCCGGCGTAAAAGCCGTCGCGCCCACTTCCAGCAATATGCTGCAAGGTGTTCGACAGATCTTTTTGAATGAGCCAGTCGCCAGGCTGCCAAGCCTCAAATTTCACAAAAACCGGGGTCGTTTTATTGTTTCGGATGAAGGTGAACTTCTCCTCGTTCAGTTGTTTGGCTTCTTGTTCGGTGATTTGGTAGCCTTTATCGGCCAGTGTGGCAGCGGGCAAAACCAAGTCGGCCCATGGGAGGCGGCCGTAGCGTTTGTGCGCCTCGACCATCCCGTCCACCGTACCCGGTACGCCGCTTGCGAAAGCACCGAAGCGACTTTTTTTGGGCAACACATTGCCGGCAGAGTCCTGAAACATCGTTTCGGTAGAGGTGATGGGCGCTATTTCGCGGAAATCTAGTGCTGCGGTTTCTCCATCGGCTTTGCGGTAGATCAAAAAACCACCGCCGCCGATATTGCCCGCTTGGGGGTATACCACAGCGAGGGCAAATTGTACGGCCACGGCCGCATCAACAGCAGTGCCACCACGGCGCAGGATGTCCAACCCGACCTTGGTGGCCAACGGGTGGGCTGTTACTACCGCTGCTTTTTGAGCTACCACCTCCTTTTCGATCGTGTACGGAAATGGGACATAATCCTGCGCTGTGCAGGCCCATTGGCCGAAGGCGAATAAGAATGCTATCGGGAAGATGAGTCGGTTTTTGGGCGAAGGCATCAAAAAATTCTTGTTCATTCTGGTGTTTGTTCAAAACCAATTTTCGCAGAAACATATCGGCCCGGCAAACGTACAGTATTTCGGAAAATGACCGGCACGAGCGTGCAGGCATTTACAAAAGCGCCCTACTTTCGCCTTCCCAATACAACCTTTTTCAACAAACACCGATGTACGCACAAATTGAGTTGTTAGAAAAAATGCGCCCTGTGCTTCAGCAGGAAGGCGTGATTTTTCAAAAGAAAAAAAACGTGTACGCCCGCCCGGCACTGGTTGGTGAGGCCGTGCAAACCGTAACAAAAGATGGTATCGAAACCGAGAACTTAGCCGAAGAGGGCGATTATGTGGTGCGCAACCAAACCGACGCCGGAGAGGCCTACCTCGTGCCGGCGAACAAATTTTCCAGCAAGTATGCGCCGTTGCGCATGCTCGACGATGGATGGGCAGAGTACACTGCGGTGGGCCGCATTGTGGCAGTGGAACTAACACAGCAACGGCTCGAGGCGCTGGATTTGCCTGCCGAGTTTGAGTTTGTTGCGGCCTGGGGCGCAGCCATGGTGGCCAAGGCCGGCGACTTCCTCGGCGGCCCGGAGGACTTTTCAGAAGTGTACCGACTGGCACGCAAGGAGTTTTTTGAAACGTATGCACCGGCGGCGGATACAACCGGGGATCAAGAATGACCGGTAAGGTCGTATTCCAATCGTTGCACGGCATCGGCGGTTTCAAAATCGGCCATTTTGTAAAAATGCAGCTGTGCCTCGCGGATCAAGTCAAGCAGTTCGGGTTGGGCATCGGTATGCTGGGGCAGGGTGGTTTGCAGGCGGCGGCGGGCAAACTGCCGGGCCGAGTTGCCCATGTTGCTCACCTTGGCTACCAAACCGATCCAAAAGTAAAAAGTACGTTTGTCATCTTCCTTTTTTGGCTCTCCCTGCGCGATGGTGCCGCGTACTTTCCCACCGAGTTTTCGGATTACCCCCACTGCTGGCTGTACATGCCCCTGCCGGAGCGCTTCATTGCCGAGGATGAACATTTCATTGGATGTGGCCTCAATAGCTGATAAACGTTCCATGGCAAGCATCACGACAGGGCGCTGATCGGCCTTTTGCATAGCCTGGATGCCGATCTCGCGCATACAGTTGCCGATGATGGTATTCAGGTAGGATGCACTGGTGTCGCCCGACGAAAAATGCTGGGTGTAGCTGCAGGTGAAGCCAAGGATTTCCAGCGCCTTGCGCATGTTTTCCTGATTGAATTGGGCACCGTCGTAGGTGACACTCAGGCAAACGACCTTGGTGAGAATTTCGGCGATCAGTTTAGGGTCGCGCTGCTTTTGCGGCACGTTTAGCAGGAATTCCACGAGGAACTCACACTCTTTGAGGAAGTCATTTTTTACCCGCCCGCTGCGCAGTTCCTGGGCGAGTACACCGAGGTCTTCAAGGTCTTTTGTGAGCGCTTTTTGATTGTTTTTTTTGAAATGCAGGACAGCATCTCTTGCGATTTTTTCCGAGAGTTGCTTCTCGATGTTTCGAGAGGATTTGAAGTTTTTGACCAGAGAATAGAAGCCAAGTCCGAGCACTGTGATCAGAACGGATATCACGACCCAGGGCAGGCAATTGTGCGTGTATTTGGGCAACACATCCTGGTATATTCCCGAATTACTCAACGCGAATAGTACCATAATCAGGAACAATTGCACGAAGAACAGCAGGGTCCAGCCTTTTCCGAGGCGTTCGTTGTACACATCGCGCAGGCTGCCAGCGATGAACGTTTGGAAAATCAGCGCAGGCACGCCCATGATGAACACCACGAAAGTGATAGCAATGCTATCGGCGGTGCCCAACCATTGCTCGCTCATCCAATCAGGAGTATGGAACAGCAGTATCATCGCAATGATTTATAAACGTGTCGGATGAACTCGATGAAAGCATTTTCGTGGTAGGCGTGGGTTTTCATCTTGAAGTTTTTTTCGTCAAGTTGGATTGGAGCTTCAAATAATTCGGGATTTTCCTCCTGTGCTTCGATGGTAAACACCCCGAAACGGGTTTCATTGAGGTGGCCAAAGTCGTTTTTTTGCTCGCCCAAAACGGTACACAACAAGGCATAGCCAAATTTTTGACAATTTTTCTGGCGATAGGTTTCCCACATATCGTCAGGGCCAGATGGCAAGCGCAGGTCCACGATGACCACGTCGAACGGTTCGGAGCGCAGGCGGTAAAATGCATCAGTAGCATCAGTGGCGAAGTGCGGCTCAATGTCGTCTTCCATGTACAGGGCTACTCGTTTTTCGGTGAGGTCGTGAAACAGGTTGTCGTCAATCCACAGTAGTTTGATGATGTCGTTCATGGTGTTATTACGGGCAGAGTGATATAGGCGCGGGTGATGAAGGGATTAGAATAGATGTCCGGCAGGTTGCCGAATGTCGGCTCGGAGGTCACACGGAGGTTGCCGCCGTGCTTGGAGATGATGTCATGCGCGTCGTATAAACCGATGCCGGTACCAGATCTGCCGCGGTCTTCGGATTCGCGGCCGCGCTTGCCGAACTGGAAAACAGAGCCGGACTCGATTTCCTCACGCCGGATGGCTACCCCCCAGTTTTCCACAGTTATTTCCACCATGCCTTCTTTTTTATCAATGCGGACAGTGACCCACGGGCGGCGCTCCGGGCTTTTTGCCCAGCTGTATTTGATGGCGTTGTGCAGGAGGTTGTGCAAGGCGCGGTTAAGGGAGTTTCGGTGACAAAACACGGGGATATTGTCGCGCTGGTTGAACTCCAGCACAACACTGACCTGCCGGACAGCGGCAAATTCTTCCAGAAAATGCACGGCGTCGAGCAGGATAGGCAGGAGGTTGTGGTTTTTGAACTCCTGCTGAGCGATTTCGCCCCTGCGCAAGTAATCGCGGAAGTAGTAAAAATCGGGGATGCGTTCGTTAAGCTCGTCCAGCGATATGGACAAGGAAATCATACTTGTCAGGCGCAGCAGTTCTTCTACTTCAAAGCGCAGGTTTCGGACTTGTTCACGGGGCAGGTTGAGGGTTTTTAGCCCATCGAGTTGCTTGCGCAATTCCAGTAAAATGCGGCGACCGAGGGCAGCATTGTCTTTTTCCTTGTCCACGGAGGGATCGCCGAGGGAAAGGCGCTGTACTAATTTCGGCAACCGGGCAAGGCTCGGGTCTTGGGACAAGCCGCGCTCTTCGGCAGTTTTTAACAAGTCGGCCAGCAGGGACTCCAGTCGCTTTTTGCTGCGTAGCGTTTCGGCGGCGGCCCGAATTCGATCGAGGTGGGTTTCGTCTTTTTGCAAATCCTCGCCATGCGCTTTCAGCAACATGGTCATGGTGTCGCGTAGGCCGTTGATGGTGGCGATGTAGGTGTGTAGAATGGAACTAAAATCGGCTTCGAGCGTACGGGTGTGGCCACGGAGGTGATCGGTTACGTCGTACACGCCGCCGACGCGCAGGTGGTGATTTTCTTTGGCGACATAGCGCACATTGGCCACCACATTGTGTTTTTTGCCCTGGCGGTCTTGCACTTCCATGTAATAATCAAGCAGTGGCTGTCCGGTGGCGGCGGCCTTGTCGAGTTCGGTCTTGAATGCCTCGTAGGCGGCGGCGTTGGGGTGAAACCGGCTAATGGGGGTGGACAGGATTTCGTCCGCCGACTCGTAACCGTGGATGTTGGCGAAGGTCTTGTTTGCACGAGAGATAATGTCCTCGCCATTTTGGTCGGTGTTTACCAAAAAAAGTCCGACGGGCAGGTCGTGCAGGATGACATCATAAGTGCAGTCCCGAATAGTGCCTTTCACGCGGTCAATGCTTCCGGCCCCGCTGGCGATACCAATACAACTCATCTGCACGATCACCATGGCCCCATCCTTGCGGCGGAGCTTGATCTGGCGGTCTTCGATACGTGGATCGCGGGCAATTTCTGCAGCGAGCAGGGCGATGTTGCTGGGTTCCCAAAACAGGGCTTCGAGCGAAAGGCCCTTCACTTCGGCCGGGCTGCCGAATTTGAGCAATTTGGCGAAGGCCTGGTTGCAGTCGGCAATTACGAGATTGCTGTCTACCTCGAAAAAACCCGTGTGGACCATTTCCTCAAATTCGGCAAACCACTCAATATCACTCATGCTCAGGATGATGCAAACCAATCCAAGGAGCTCTCCACTTTCATTTCGAAAGGGTTTTGATACGAAGCGGATTTTCCGGTATTCGTCGTGGACTTTCAGGCGTACTGCAATGTCGCGGCACCATGTTCCGGGCGGTGCGCTCTGGAGTTTTTGCAACACGTATGCACGCTCCTGGGGGTTTTCGTAGTAGTCGGAAATGTTGTTCGCGGTTTCGTCGTGAGCCGGGTCGAGAACAAAGAATTCGGCAGCCAATTCATTGACGAACAGGAAGTTGCCAGCATAGTCACTGGCATAAATTGGAAAAGGCAGGCCGCGAATCTGCTCGAAAGCGTTGCGGATTTCCTGCCGTAGTGCGGGGGGCAGGGTTGGTTCCATGGCTGCTGTTTAGTGTTGCAAAAAGGGCGGGGCGTGGTTTCTGCCTGCCAAAAGTAGGAAAGTTTGGAAAAATGGAGGGTAAATGCTCCGCACCTGGTTCGACTGGCAGGTTGAGATTCCACCCGACACACTTTTGTTTATCTTTTTTTAAAAAAAATTAAACAAACGAAAACCGAACACTACCTACCTACCGTATATGATCCCGAAAGTAAAAATTTCAAACCTGTCTCATCATTACCGGAAGCAGGATGCAAGAAGTAAAAAACAGGCTTTGCCTGGGCTTGTCTGGTTTTTAGGTCTTGTATCCGGCTTCCGAACCAACCATTAACTTTTAAACTGTTTAACAATGAAACAAAAGTATTTGCTGGCAACAATCCTTGCCATCCTCTCGGTCTCTATCGGCATTCTATGGGCCGCCGACCACATTGACGCACCGGCTATTACCAACACCTCATCCGACATTACCGACGTGTATGCGTTTCAAAGCCCGGAGAACAACAACAACATGGTGTTTGTGATCAACACGCAGGGCTTGCTAGCCCCGACGGCTACGGGTGCAGCGGCTTTCGATGAGAATGTCATGCTTCAGGTCAACATCGACAACAGCGGCGACTTTGTGGAAGACCTCGTAATTCAGGCGGTTTTCAAAGACGGCAATGTGTTCGCTTACGGCCCTGTCAAGCCCTCGGTAACGGGCAAAATGGGTGTGGTAGAAACCAATGCGACGGTCACATCTGCCCAGATTTCCAAGTATGGCCAACCGGTAACTATCGGCAGCCAAAACGGCATCAAGGTTTTTGCCGGCCCACGCGACGATCCGTTTTTCTTTGACTTGGTCACGTTCAGAAGCGTTCTGGCAGGTACAGCAACTGGCTTCAACAACCCGGGAGCCGACACATTCGCCGGCACTAATGTTTTGTCCGTAGTTGTGGAAGTCCCCAAGTCTATGCTCGGTTCGGCCGCTACGCTGAACACCTGGGCTGTAACCAAAAGAAAAATCTAACCCATCTGCATTCCAATGCATCATTTCAAATTCAACGCAAACATGACAAGCAACATTCGGGCAAGTGCCCTTCTCGTGCTGGCGCTCGGCGCCCTCCTTTCTGGCTGCAAAAAAGACGAAGTCAATCCGTTTGAGGGGCTTTCGTTCCAGCAGCAAGACCAAATGGCCCGTCCGGCTATCAATACTGTCTTCGTTTCGACTGCCGACAAGGACGATTTCAACACGACTATTCCCTCCGCGCAAGGTGCCAAATACGGAGCCAAGTTTTTGAGCCGCCTCACGGCACTCAACCCCGGCTACACCACCAATGCACTTGGGATGAACGCCGCTACGTTCTCCGGCGCTCTTGCAACCGACATACTCACCGTAGCCATGAGCGGCACGACGACTTTTTTCGACGGCACCAACGTGCTCACGGGCCGTGCGCTTGCCGACGATGTGATCTCCACGGAACTGCTGCTGATCTTCGGCGGTCCGACCGGTGCGGCTAACCCGACTCTGACAGACGATAATGTGGACGCTAACGACAAACCGTTTCTGACCACATTCCCTTATCTGGCAGCGCCACATTGATACTTTTTTTGGGTACTAATTCACCGGGTGCCTTCAAGGCACCCGGTGAATAAAAACCCCAGAAACCAATTTCATTCAAAGAATGTCCTTCAACATGAAACAGATCCTCTTCGCTGTCCTACTTGCCGCAATCGGCTCCGGTATATTTTACTATTTCAGCACAAAAACCCGTTACGCCGACAGTGCAGACTACGAGGTGTATCTGAACGCCAGCCATTTGGAAAAAGCCAAACAGGGGCATACTGGCACCATACATTTTTGGGAAAACAAACTGCGGGAACAACCCGATAACTTTGTTTACCAATCCAAAATAGCCGGGCAATATGCCGCCTGGTTCAGGCTGACCGGCGATGTGGACAAGTTGCGCCAGTCCGACAGCCTGCTCCAGTGCGTACACGGCAAGTTCCCGGATCAAGTGGGTACGTTGCAGGCATTGGCTGCAAATGCCGTGACCCGACATGCTTTTGCCGAAGCGGAGGATTACCTGCACAAGGCGTACGCATTGGGAGAAAACAAGTACAGCAGCACACTTATGTTGGTAGACGTATTGCTGGAGCGTGGCTATTTCGACGACGCTGCGTATTTCCTGAAGGGAACAGAAACCACCACACAGTTCGATCACCTCATTCGGGAAATGAAACTGAACGATCAGCGTGGCAACCTGCCGGAAGCCATCGTGTGTATGGAAAAAGCACTGGCGTTGGCCCGCGGCTCTGGATCGAAGGCGCTGCTGAACTGGTCATTGTCCAACCTCGCTGACATGTACGGCCACGACGGCCAAATCCAAAAATCCTACGAAACTTACCTGGAAGCCCTAGCCTCAAACCCTGCCGATCTGCATAGCCTCAAAGGCATTGCATGGGTAGCCTACTCACACGACAAAAACACAGCGGAGGCCCGTCGCATCCTGCGTTTTCTCCAGGCCATTCACCCGGTACCTGATTACGATTTGTTGCTTTCCGAGATTGCCGAATATGAGCAAAAGGAAACCGAAGCGACCACTTACCAGGAGGCCTTTATGAAAAAAGCCGGTAACCCCGCCTACGGTAATATGTACAAATCGTACCTGTGCAGGCTGGAGGCTACAAAAACCGGCCGCTCGAAAGCAGCGCTGGAAATTGCCGGGCAGGAGATAGCCGAGCGCCCGCACCCCATGTCGTACAACTTGCTGGCTTGGGCAACCTTCCAAAACGGCGACAAAAAAACAGCGCTGATGATCGTTCAAAACCATGTTTTGGATCGCACGGAAGAGCCGGATGCGCTTTTATGTTCCGGTATTATTTTTCGTGAAAACGGCTATAAACAGGCTGCCCGCAAATGCCTCGAGGCGGCTTTGGATGCTTCGTACGAATTGGGGCCAGTGGCAACGATACAAATCAGAGAAGAATTGGGCAAACTGTAATTTGTCCCTCACACGTTCCTAAACGTCCATACATACAAATCCTCCACCTGCTGTCGTGCCCAGGCTGTTTTGCGCAAAAAAGTCAGGCTGGATTTTATGCTGGGATTTTCTTTGAAACAGCGGATGTTGATGTGCTCGCTCAATCCATCCCAGCCGTAGTGTTCCAACAACTGCTCTACGATTGCTTGCAAGGTTATGCCGTGAAGCGGGTTGTTGGGCTGTGTTTGCATGGTTGTTGTGTTGAAAAAAAGGCCCGCTCGACGTATCGAGCAGGCCTTTATCTTGTTGCGGAGAGGGTGGGATTCGAACCCACGGTACCCGGAGGTACACTTGATTTCGAGTCAAGCACGATCGACCACTCTGCCACCTCTCCGGGTTGGCTACAGGCTTTAAACCATCGACCAACGGCACAATCGTGGCGGAGAGACAGGGATTCGAACCCTGGATACGCTTTTGACGTATACGCACTTTCCAGGCGCGCTCCTTAAACCACTCGGACATCTCTCCAGATCGGCTGCTAACAGCCTGTAAAAATGAACTGCCTTGGGTCAAAATAGATGCTTCCCCCCAAAGCGGGGGCAAAGGTAATTTTAGTTTCAACAAATTGCAAACAGGATTTTATGATGCCGGGCACAACAACACCTTTCGCCGCAAGCAGTTGACGACACTCACGCCAACAACTAATGTCCGTCATCTTTACTGCCTTTAAGGCCGACCGATTTTTGACCTCAAATTCGTTTATGTCAAAAACAACCGCCCTGTCAACTGCCCAACCGGCACCAGATGCTGTGTTGCAATGTTACCACTGCCAGGACTCGTGTCCGGATAACCGCCTGCATATTGGCGACAAGCACTTTTGTTGCGAAGGCTGTCAGATGGTTTACGAAATCCTCAACGCCAACGACCTGTGCCAATTTTACGCACTGGACCAACGCCCGGGGATTTCCCAAAAAAATCGCCGTGATGCCGGGGCTTACGCCTGGCTCGACGACCCGGACGTGCGCCGTCAACTTATTTCGTTTACTGATGGCCACTCAACACGGGTGGTTTTTCTACTTCCGGGTATGCACTGCGCATCCTGTATCTGGCTGCTTGAGCACTTGTATCGACTGGACCAAGGCGTGGTACACTCCAAGGTCAATTTTTTGAAAAAAGAGGTGACCATTCATTTTGAAGAAGGCAAAACCTCGCTGCGGCAACTGGCTGCCATGCTCTCGGGTATTGGTTACCCGCCGGAAATAAACCTCGGCGATGTGAGCGGGCAGGGGCAAACACAAGCCGTGGACCGGTCATTGTACTACAAAATAGGCGTTGCCGGTTTTGCCTTTGGGAATATCATGCTGCTCGGTTTCCCGGAATACCTTGGGTTGGAAAAGGCAAATGAAGCCTGGTTCTTCGGGATTTTTGGCTACCTGAACCTGGTGCTTGCAATGCCCGTACTGCTGTACAGCGCACGCCATTACTTTGTTTCGGCGTACACCGGCCTGCACAACGGACACTTGAACATAGATGTGCCTTTGGCACTGGGTATGGTCATGCTATTTGGCCGCTCGGCCTGGGAAATCGTCACTGGAACCGGGGCCGGATACATGGATTCGTTTGCCGGTCTGATTTTTTTTCTGCTCTTGGGGCGCTGGTTCCAGCAAAAAACATACCACCGCCTGTCCTTCGAGCGCGACTACAAATCGTACTTCCCGGTAGCCGCCTCGCTCAAAAATAGCGATGGCACCGAATCGGCTACGCCCATCAATAACTTACAACCTGGCGACATTATCCGCGTTCGAAACGGCGAACTCATCCCTGCCGACGGGGTGCTTCTGAAGGGCAATGCCCAGATAGACTACAGTTTTGTGACGGGCGAGGCCGACCCTGTAGCTGTGGGCAGTGGCGAGCAGATTTTTGCCGGAGGCAAACAAGCAGGTGGCACGATTGACATCAGTCTCACGCGCCGCGTACACACCAGTTACCTGACCCAACTATGGAATGACGAAGCGTTCAAGACCAACGCCAAGGGACACGTCAGCCTGTTGGCCGACCGGGCGGGCCGGTACTTTACCGTGCTCATCCTTGGTGTAGCATCGGCGGCATTTTTATTCTGGGCACCACAAAACATGAGCACAGCGGTGAACGCTTTTACCGCCGTCCTCATCATTGCCTGCCCGTGTGCGGTGGCTTTGTCCATACCATTTACCATGGGCAATGTGTTGCGCATTCTCGGACGGAACCGTTTTTATATCAAAAACACCAACGTACTGGAGGCCTTTTCTGCCGTGGATGCCGTGGTGTTCGACAAAACCGGGACGATCACAAACGTGGACCAAAATGCCGTTCGATTTATGCCTGCTCAAGGCTCCACCTCCGGGCTAAGCCGCTTGGATCAGGCCCTTGCCCGGTCGTTGGCCAGCCAAAGTGGCCACCCGTTGAGCCGGCAAATTGCCGGTGCTTTGGAACAGGCAGAGGTGTTGCCAGTGGATAATTTTGTAGAAATACCCGGGCAGGGCATTGCCGGGGTCGTGTTGGGCAAGGCGGTTCGACTTGGCTCCGCATCATTTATTTTTGACAAAAAAAGCGTAGAACCAGGTGTTTTTTTGGAAATCGAAGGCGTCGTGCCCGGTTATTTTGACCTTAAAAGCCGGTACCGCGACGGGCTTGCCAACGTACTGCAGTATTTCAACAAATACCAGGCTAAGGCTTGGCTGCTTTCGGGCGACAACGACCGCGAGGCTGTGGCCCTTCGCAGCCTATTTGCTGATGAAGCGTCAATGCGTTTCAACCAAAGTCCCCACGACAAGCTCCAGTTTGTGCGCGACCTTCAGCAAAAAAAACACAATGTGCTCATGCTTGGCGACGGCCTCAACGATGCCGGGGCCTTGCAGCAGAGCGATGTCGGTATCGTTGTGACTGAAAACACCAACAATTTCACACCTGCCTGCGATGCCATCCTGCACGCGGATGCCTTCGAGCGCCTGCCGCGCCTGCTTGACCTGACCCGCTGGGGCATGACCACCGTCAACCGGGCCTACCTGTTGGCTGCCTGCTACAATTTCGTTGGGCTTTCATTCGCCGTTTCCGGCACCTTGTCGCCCGTGGTGGCAGCCATACTTATGCCGCTCAGTTCGGTTACCATCGTATTGTTTGGCTTTGGCATGAGCTATTGGCGGGCCTGGAAACTGGGTCTATTGGAGGAAACGGGCGCAAAGACAATCATGATATCATAGGCCGGAATGACTCGAATCATCAGACACGGCAAGTAGATTAGAGAATTTTGTTGCCTCAAATTCGACGTAATATGCAAATCCAGATCACACCCGAAATGACAATAGGCGCTATACAGACAGCCTTCAATGAGGAATTCCCTTACCTGAAACTGGTCTTTTTTTCCAAGCCGCACCCTGCTTTTGCGGGCAGCCACGCCAAGTTTATTATCGAAGATCAAAACCTGAAAATGGGCGAGATCATGGCCGCGCCCCGGAGTGGGATGCTGACCTTGATGCCTGATGAACCTACATTCGAAGTCGAGCGCAGTTTTGAGAAGGAATTCGGCTTGTTTGTACAGGTAATGCGCAAATCAGGCTCTACGTGGCTGATTACCACGGTGACCGATCTACTCACACTGGAGCAACAAAACGCCAAGGGGCGTGCCAGTGAGCACGTTCATTTTTTGCCCGCTGACGAATACGATTATAGGGAACAGGACTAAGAGCGTGTTTAAATTCATCCTTTTTTAACTATAACTACTTTGACCATGAAGTCCATTCTTGTGCCTGTTGATTTCTCCAAATGCGCGGACAACGCTTTACAATTTGCCTTGCGCATGGCCGGAAGTAATGGCGCCGAAGTAACGGTTCTACATGTGATTTTTCCAAACGAAGGCGTTGACAACAACGTGTACAACGTCTTTTGGACGGATGAGTACCTTACTGAACGGACGAAAAACCTGAGCGCATGGGTAAACAAGTCTCAGCGCAAAACCGGGACTGGCGCAGTTTCCGTACGATCTGAATGTCGGGTTGGTTTTCCGGTGCCCACCATCTGTGATGCAGCCGACGACGTACACGCCGACCTGATTGTGATGGGTACCACTGGCGCCACCGGCTTGCGCGGCGCTTTTTTAGGAAGCGTTGCGGCGGGTGTGCTATCCAAGGCCAAACGTCCGCTTCTGTCCATTCCCATACAGGCTGCAAAAATTGATTTGTCGGCCAGTGCTGTTTTCGCTACCGATTTCCACTTTAGGCTTGGCGAATTGTCGGCTGAGGTATTGCACGAGATGTTGGCCCCTTCAAAAGGGAAATTGCACATCGTGCATATCATAGATAAGCCTGGAGAGGAACGGGATATGGCCCGGGAAAAATCGTTTGCTGATAAACTCGGAAGTATTCCGTGCGATTTTCACTACCTGCATGATCGCGACATAGCGCAGGCCGTTTCGAACTTTGCCGAGTCGGTTGACGGAGGGCTGTTAATCGCCGTCGCGCATGAGCACAGTGTAATCCACCGACTGTTTTTCGACAGTATTACCCGGCGGTTAGCGCACCGCATTCATTTGGCTATGTTGACGTTGCACGATGCGGTGTAGGTTTCAGCCTGTGATTTTCCTTATTTTTTGGGATTGTTCTGTACAGCCCACAACAGGAGTGCGTTTTTTTCGGCGGGCAGCCCCAGTTTTTTCATGATATTGGATCGGTGGTTTTCGACGGTTTTTTCGGAGATGAACAACATCTGAGCAATGTCCTTTGACGTGTGTTGCCTGCTAATGAGTTCCACGATTTTTTTCTCGGTAAACGTCAAGTCAGCCTGCGCGATGTGGCATTTCCCCGTGAGTTTACAAACTCAGCCTCCGCAGCTCCACCGCGACAGCAGCGAAACGGTTTATTCTCTTAAACTAACCAACCCCTTCACTGCCGCAACACCGGCAGCACCACCCCCGAAGCATGTTCACCTCCCCGGTGCAAGGTGATTTCGAGGGGAATAAAATCGCTGTCACTGGCCTCGTAGATGTTCACAAATTGCTGCGGATTGCGGTCAGCCAGTGGGAACCAGCTGCTCTGCACCTGAATCAGAAGCCGGTGGCCGGGTAAAAAGGCGTGGGCCACGTCGGGTAGTTCGATGCGCACACGGGTGGGCTTTCCACGCTCGAATCCCTCGGGTTTTTCAAAACTAAGGCGGTAGCGCCCGCGAAAAATCTCGCCTCTAACCAACATTTGGTATCCGCCAAGCGGAACGCCATTTGCTGTCCCGGACAGGGTGTCGGGAAATACGTCAATCAGTTTTACCACAAAATCGGCATCAAGCAGGCGGCCGGACGCCGCCGCCCCGCGGTCATCAAGGCTCACCCAGAGGTCAGCGACCACAGGGCCATGCAGGACAAGCGGTTTGTCTGCGATCGGCATATCGTACACCACCACATCTGGGCGGCGAGCGGCGAACCGCTGGTCGTCGGTCATGTACTCACGGGTACGACCCAAGTGTACGTCCTCGGTATAGGGCACGGGCTTGGCGGGGTCGCTGGTGTAGCGCTCGCTGCTTGCACCAGCAGCGGCTTCTGTTCCGAGTTTGCCGTTGTTTTGGAAAAAGAACGTTGTGGGTTCGGACTGAAGTGGCGGCCAGGATGCGTGTGTGACCCAACGGTTGCTGCCGGTCTCGAATATATACGCCTCCGGCAAAGCCAGTCGCCCGATTCCTTTCAGGTGGTACTCAAAAAACGGCAGTTCGATTTCTTTTTCATAAAAAACGCTCGTGGTTTGGCCAAACGACACATTGCCAAGTTTTTCGCCGGAGCCTCTTGCCCAGCCGCCGTGGCTCCACGGCCCCATGACAATTCGGTTGCTGGCTGTTTGCGGGTTTTGCGCTTCAATGCTCTTGTATAGTGCCCAGGCCCCGAAGCAGTCTTCGGCATCGAACAACCCACCCACGGTCATCACCGCTGGTCGGATATTTTTCATGTGCGGGCGCGGGTTGCGGGCTTGCCACCAGGTGTCCATGTCGGGGTGCGACATAAGATCGTTCCAAAACGGAATGCCGCCTTTCAGGAACTTCTCGTTGTAGTTGCGCAGCGCCCCGGCTCGGAGATAAAAATCATAGTTATCCGGGGTTTTCCAATCCGAAAATCCCGGACTTCCCTGCGTAGTAGGTACCGGCCTCGGCTTGCCAAACCCGGAGTAAAACGAGAAGGCATCCATGAGCATGAATGCGCCATTGTGGTGAAAATCATCGCCGATAAACCAATCGGTGACCGGTGCCTGCGGTGACACTGCTTTGAGTGCCGGGTGCTCGGCCAAAATGGCCATAGATGCATAAAACCCGGGGTAGGAGATGCCATACACACCTACCTTGCCATTGTTGCCGGTACAGTTGGGTACCAACCAGTCTACGGTATCGTACGTGTCGCTGGCCTCGTCGGTGTCTTTGTTGGTTTTTTTGTTTGGGTTGTGCGGGCGCACGTCCACAAAATCACCTTCGCTCATGTAGCGTCCGCGCACGTCCTGCAGAACAAAAATATAGCCTGCCCGCACTAAGTTCATGTTTTGAAAACGATCCGTATACGCTTCCGCACCGTAAGGGGCGCAAGAGTATGGCGTGCGGCGCAGCAGGATCGGGTAGGTCTTAGACAGATTTTTGGGGGTGTAAATGCTGGTGAACAGACGGACACCGTCGCGCATCGGGATCATTACCTCGCGTTTAGTGTAATTTTCCCGAATAAAAGCCGAATCGGTTGTGGTTTGGGCAGCGAGGCAAATGGTGTACAGGGCGAAAAAAATCGCAGCGAAATAGCGCATGGGATAGACAGGAGTAGTTTGAAAACAACGGGGCGAAAATGGGGCTTTTTTCTGAAGGAACAGCCCCAAAGTTGGTACATTACTTCGTTCACGTTCCTTAACAACGGCGTAATTTTGATTAATGCGGGAAAGCACCCTCTCGTGAAAAATGCACACCTTTGGGCGCTATTTCAAAAGGCCACGGCTGCCATGCCCGTTTTCTGGATCAACGAACACGAACTGGTTTTTCCCCATCCTGAGCTTGCCGAACCGGGCGGGCTGTTGGCTGTTGGCGGCGACCTTAGCCCGGAGCGCCTCCTGCTTGCCTACCGAAACGGTATTTTTCCCTGGTTCGAGGACGAGGGCGGATTTTTCTGGTACTCCCCCGATCCGCGATTTGTTCTGTTTCCGCATGAGCTCCAGGTACACAAGAGCATGCGCTCGATTTTCAATCAAAACAAGTTTGTATACACACTCGACACCTGCTTCGAGCGCGTAATCGATGCGTGCGCCCAAACACCGCGTTCTGGGCAGGATGGCTCCTGGATCGCGCCATCATTTGTGGATGGCTACACGGAATTGTACCGCCAGGGCTTGGCGCACTCGGTAGAAGTATGGCAAGAGGGTGAATTGGTCGGCGGCCTGTACGGCCTGGCGCTCGGTAAGGTTTTTTTCGGTGAGAGCATGTTTTCGCTGCGGGCCAACGCCTCAAAAGCCGGGTTCATCTTTTTTGTGCGGGTTTTGGAGCGTAGCGGGTTCACGCTTATTGATTGTCAACAAGAAACCGCCCATCTCGGCAGCCTCGGTGCCCGGAATATCTCTCGACAATTGTTTACGGAAATGCTGCACCAAAACGCCTACACACGTTCTTTGGTTGGGCAGTGGGCGTTCGACAATGAAGGGGGCGAGCCTGCCCTGCGAATCAGATGAACTAAACAAGTTCTAAAACTCCCAAACACAAAGATCGCCCTGTACACTTCCCCAAGCGCGATTCCCGTCTGGCGAAACAGTGCCAAACCCGAGATGTGGCCCAGTACCGTTTACTTCTTTGCCCAGGTTATCGGGATACGTCCAGTGTGTCCAGCTGTTGTTGATGCGGGTGGCGGAGAATACATCGCCGCGCCCCAAGCCGGGGTAACCGGTGCTGACGAAATAAAGCGTCTTGCCATCCGGCATCAGGTATGGGGCCGTTTCTTGGCCGTCAGTATTGATGTCAGCCCCAAGCGCTGCCGGGGTACTCCATGCGCCGGATACCGGATCGCGGTGGCACACGAACAGATCCAGGTCGGGCGATTGTGTAGCAGAGCCGTTGGAGTAAGACCCCTCCAAGACGAGCGTGTTCCCGTCGGAACTAAGGCGGCCATTTCCGATGATCGCGATACCTGACACGGTAACTACCTCGGGTGCGCCCCACTCGGCCTCGGGATTGGAACGCCGGCAGGTGTGCAAACGCCTGTTCAGCGACACCAACAAAAGCCTCCCGTCGGAGGTGATGGAAAGCGGCTGGCAATTGCCCGGGCCAGTCAGTACAGGTACGGGCAGGCCCCAGTCTTGTTTTTCATCATCCCATCGCGAAGCGAATATGTCCACTCCGGCTGTGTTGTCCGGGCGGTTTTTTCCTGCAAAAAATAGTTCCCGCCCGTCTGCTCGCACGACGGGGCTGAATTCATCGCCCTCACGGGTATTCAGTGTGGCCAGAGCGTGCTTCGTCACCGTACGGGCCGGGCGGCGGAGGATGGGCAATTTGCCGTCAATCCAGGGGCGAACGCGGTGCTGGTAGTCGTAATTGGTGTTGCAGTCCTTGGGCAGGGTGTCAGGAAAAAACGGTCGCGCCTGCTCAAGCAGGGCAATCGCACTGGAGTACAGCTGCTGGTCGGTAAAAAACTGGAAACATTCGTCCAGCAACCGGTACGCCGAGTAGCGGGGGGCATGTTTGCTGATGTATGCCGATGCCGTTGCCAGAGTGCCGGCCGTGTCGCGGGCGGCTGTTCCGTTGCTTAGTTGACTGCGAAGGAGTGCTCGCTCCCGCAAATCCTGGAGTCGCTGGTTTTGATCTTGGTTCAGTCCCTTCATGGCAGCGCTGTCGCCAGCGAGGTCGGCCATTGCGTTGATCAGCACAACCTCGAGGGCTGACCATCGGTTTTCGGCGTGAAAATCGAGCATGTCAGGTAGTTTCCCGGCACACAGCAGCTCGCGTACTTGTTTTTTCCAGCAGTCACGGCCTACAAAGGAATTCCAGTGGTCGTTGGTGAACCGGTCGAGTTGGCAAGGCGTGTATTTGTCGAGGAAGGCCGTCCATAGGTTGTCACTCATCCGTCGCGTGTATTCGTAATTTTCCGGCAAAACGTACGACAGGTGCCGTTGGAGAATGTGCGTCATCGTGTCGTAGTCGGTCGTGTGCAGGTTGGCGTTCACGATGTCGGTGCGGGTCGAGTTGATCTCTGGTTGCACAGCGGGCAGCGGGCGGCGAAGCAGTTTTAGCAGGGAATCGAGCGTGGGCAACGTGCCGCCGGAACGCGTATAGGCCACGGCCCAGCGTTGCGTCTGCTCGCGCAGATCCAGGATGGCGGCGGTATCCACGCCGTACCGAACGGCCAATCGGGCCGCTTGTTTGGGAGACAAGCGGCGGTACAGGCTGTCAATGTCAGTGAGTGAGTGCTCGATTGCCAGCAAGCCTGACAGATCACGAGTATAAGCGAGCCGCATTTTTTCCAGAAAAAAGCGTGCGGCGGGGCCGTGTCTGGGGTGTTCGAGGTAGCGCTCAAAAATGGGGCGGGCAGCGGCTTGGTCGCCTGCGGCAAATTTTTTAAAACCGGAACGGAAGGTGGGAGCACAGGCGAGTAGCGACCATACGACGAGGGCGGCCAGCCCGGCTTGAACACCGGTGAACTTGTTAATACAGTTTTGCATGGCGAAAAAATTGCTAAAAAACCACGAACACGACCAGCATGCCGAGTATAAACAGCAGAACAAACCCGACCAAATAGGCAAACGAAAAAACGGTCGCCTTGAGGATCGTGATGCCCCAACCCTGACCGTAAAATCGTCGTATGGCAATAAATGGGCTGGCAACGAGCCAAAGCACCGGCAACGCCCAAAAGGCGCCCAAAGGCCAAACGGCATTGAGACAAAATGCCAGTATCAGCAGCAAAAACGCTCCGGTATGCTCATTGATCAGAAAAATGAAATGCTCCACATAGAAGCGTTTTTGCCGCCAGTACAGCAAGGTGAGCACTCCCGACATGAGTGCGATGAGCGCCAACAGCGTCCAGGCAAGGTTGCCGAGGTAAGCCTTCATCAGTGCATCCGGGGATTGGATGGTCTTGATACCCTGTTTGAGCAGCAGCCGATCAAGCCAGTGTTCCAGCTTGTATTTGTTGGAGATGGAATCGGCATCCAGCAAAAAAACATCGCTCGTGGCTATACGAATGTTTTTAAAACCGAGATTCAGGGACATGGAGTCAGGGGAATTTGCCTGTGTCGAATCCGAAGTAGTTGAAAGCAAATTGCTGAATTTTTCGACGCTTTGGCCATACGTGCGCTGCAACAGGCTGTCCACGGCTTTGCGTGTCGCGGGGGTTTTCAGTTCGGGAGGGAGGGAGTCGAATTCCCGCCGCATTTTTTCGAATTCGGCGGATTGGCGCCCCATTTGGTAAAAATTGACTCCCTCGCCCAAGTCATTCGTTTGGGTGAACGTGAGGCCTTTTTTGTCGTTTGAAGCCTTCACCCCGCTGGAATTGCCCGCGTCGGTCAAATGGTTCAACGTGAACAAATACAAAAAGGCTACGATGAAAAAGAATCGAATAGGGTGGGGGTAGCGCTTTCGCCTGCCAGCGAAAAACTCCTTCGACACGAATCCAGGGATGAACATTTGCCACAAAAACAGCAGTGAACGGCTTTCCAAGTGCAAAACCCGGAACCAAACCTGCTTGAACAGTGCTCCAAGGGGCATCACCTCTTGCTCGTTCTTTTGGCCGCAATGGGCGCAAAATTCCGCTTTGTAGGGTAACGGGAAGTGGCAGTTTGGGCAATAGTCGAATGCTTTGTGTTTCATTGCCGGTGGGTGTGCAGCATCTTGAAAAACAATTCTTTCATCAACTCTTCGTCGCCAGTATTGGTCGTGTCGGTGTTTACGCCTTTGCTGCGCAGGTCGTACTCGCGCAGCAAGTAAAGGATATGCTCGGTTTGCTGGAGTGGGTAGTTTTTGGCGGCCAGTTTGTATTCTTTCAGAAAAAAATCGGAGCGCAGGTCGAGCGCTTTGGACATATCTGCATCGCTGTTGCCGTGCAAGAAATGCAACATATACACCTTGGAAAAGTAGGCGTGCAGGCTCGAAACGGTCACGATTAACGGGTTCTTTCGGATGTTGGCGGCGAAGTGTTGCTGAATTCGGGCGATCTTGGGCAGGTCGAGCAGGGCAAATGCCCGCTGCAATTCGAACACGTTGTAATCCTTGCTGATACCGATGAACTCCTGCACAAGGGCAGTGGTGACGGTGCTGTCAGCGGGCAGGTTCAGTGCCACTTTGTCCAATTCATTGGCCACCTTGGCCAGGTCATTGCCGAGGTACTCGGCTACCAGCACAGCGGCAGCGGTCTCAATGCTTTGTTTTTTTGCCCGACAGTAGCCTGTAATCCAGTCTGGCACCTGGTTGTCGTACAGTTTTTTGCTCTCGAACACGAGGGATTTGGCACCCAGCGTCTTCCCGAGTTTGGTGCGCATGTCGTACTTCTTGTACTTGTAGCACACGACGAATACGGTGGTCGGCATCGGTTTTTCGAAGTAGCTAACCAGTTCACCGAGGCTTTTCATTTCCTGCGCTTCGCGCAAAATGACCACCTGCCGTTCGCTCATCATGGGGTAGCGGCGCAAGTAGTCGAGCAGCGTCAAATGCTCCACATCCTTGCCGTACAACACAGTCTGGTTGAAGCCTTTTTCGCCGTCCGAGAGGGCGTGCCGGTCCACGGCGGCCTCGATCTGGTCAATGAAGTACGGCTCCTCCCCGTGCAGGAAGTAGATGGGGCTAAACTTGCCCGCTTTGATGTCGCGCAGGATATCGTCGTAGGTCATTGCCTTGCTCCCTGAAGTTCCAAAGACCGGTTCATGTCGGCCATAGCTTTGTCCATTTGGCCGAGGCCCCGGTAAACACTGGCCCGGGTACGGTAGGCAATGGCGTAGTTTGGTTGCAATTCGAGGGCGCGGTTTACATCTGCAAGAGCCTGATCGTAGCGGCTTAGCGACAAATGGGCGGCGGCGCGGTTGTTCCAGGCCATGGCGATGTTGGGGTTTCCATTTATCACGGTCGTGTAATCGGCTATGGCTTCCTCGTAGCGTTTTTGGTTAGCCAGCAACAAGGCGCGGTTGGCCAGCACATCGGTGTAGTTGGGTTGTAGATCGAGGGCCTTGTTGTAGTCAACCAATGCCTGGTCGGGATTGCCCGTCTGGCTTTCGGCAACGCCCTTGAAATAATACGTCTCTGGGTTACGTGGCTCCAATTCGAGGCTTCGAGCCAGATCGGGAAGGGCATCCGCCGGACGGTTGAGAATAACATGGCACTTGCCCCGGTTGAGGAACAGGCGAGGTGTGACGATGCCTGCTCGGATGGCGTTATCGAAATCGGAGTACGCCTCATCATAGCGTTTTAGCATAAAAAACGCTTGCCCCCGCCCGTTGAAGGCTTCCACGTAAGTAGGGTCAAGCGCGAGGGTTTTGGTGTAGTGTTCTACGGAATTGGGGTAGTCAAATTTGAGTAATTGGCCGTAGGCAAGGTTGCAGTTGCACAGCACAGCATCCGGGTATTTGTCCACGCAGTTTTGAAATACCGTGACCTCATTATCCCAAACCTGGCTGTGCTGGATGGTCAAAAGCCCGTAAAGAACCGCCGCCGCCGCCAGGATGCCTCGCCGTACCGCCGGCTGTAGTTTCTGAGCAAACCAAACCACGAGCAGGAATAGACCGATGGACGACAGGTAAACGTACCGGCCGGAACGCATTTCCAGCGTGCCCACCGTGACGTACGGCAACATCACCGACAATGGCATCAGGTACCAGAGCGCTGAAAGGCTGGCTTCTCGCACGTTTTTTCTGTATTTCCACACCAAAAAAAACAGGGTGCCCACCACCAAAGGCGCGAGGTAGTAGTCGAACGACCACGTCCCGTCCGTTTTTTCCATGGGGTAATAAATGCTCAGCCCGAGCGGGGCGAGCAGTTTAGCCGGATAAAACAACAAGGAGTGGCACACCATGAGGAAGCGGTCGAACAGGCTAAGTGCCTTGGTCGTGACTACGAGGTTGTGCCCTTCTGCCGCTCGCGTGGTGAGTGTGTACAGGCCGAGCGCTGCGCTTACGGCAAAAAAGGGAACCTTTCCGAGCAGGTTTTTCCAGGTCAGGGTGCCGTTGCGGTACCAGTCAAAGGCCAGCAGCAGGAGTGGAAATGTTACCGCTGCCGATTTGGCCAGCACAGAACAAACGAACAAGAGCAGTGTCAGGCCGTAAAAAACGGGTCGCTCGTTCTGCTGCCATTTGGCGTATGCCACAAGCCCCAGCAGGTAAAAAAACGAAAATGTGACGGCGCTTTGTCCAGCAATCCAGCACACGGCTTCAGCCTGAATCGGGTGTACAGCAAACAACAAGGCGGCAAAAAACGAAACTTCCCGCCGGGATTGGAGCAGATTCAGCAACCCGAACACCGACACAACGCAGCCGATATGCAACACGAGGCTGAACGTGTGGAACGCCGGGGCGCTCTCGCCAGCCAGCGCGTACACCAGGGCATACCCGAGCCAGGTGACAGGCGCGTACATGCCGAGGTTGTTGGAGCCGAAAATGCCCTGAAAAGTCGGGTCTTTTATGATGGCGTTGTATTTGATTGCCTTATCGTCGTCGAAGATCAAAAAACCATTCGATAGCGATTGCGCATACACGGCCACTGCAGCGGCTACAAGAATGCCAGCGAGAAGCCAGGTATTCTTGAAAAACGGGGAGGCCTCGTCCTGAGCAGGCGATGCCTTGGCGGCAGACGGAAGGGTTACGGCTGGCTGTTGCCTGGCGGTTGAGGGTAGTGTTTTTTTCTTCGACATTCGACCTGTTCTTATTTGCCGCGTAGGTATTCCAGCACGGCGGCACGTGCGGCCTGGGCTGCTTCGTTGTTGAAACGCGGGCTGCTGGGATTGGCGAAGGCGTGGTCGGCGGCGTACTCGCGCACAGTTAGTGATTTGCCCGCGCTATCCATGTTCTTTTGGAACGCGGCCACCGTCTCGTCGTTGATCCATTTGTCCTGCTTGGCGTGGATCATCAACACGTCCGTTTGCAGGGTTTTGAGTTTTTCCACGTCTTTTTCGGGCATACCATAGTAGATCACACAGGCCTTGGCCTGCTCGCCGAGCAGCAGCGATGCCTTCAACGACCAGCCGCCGCCGAAGCACCAGCCGAGTGTGCGGAAATCGGCGTTTTCGCCTGCGTACAGTGCGGCGCCCTTGATGATGGCTGCAGCGCGTTCGGGGCTGCAGGCCTGCATCAGTTTGCCTGCTTCCTCCGCATTTTCGGTCAGTTTGCCGTCGTACAGGTCGAGAGCCAGTACGTTGATACCCAGTTCGTGGGCCAGGCGGTTCGCCTCGTTGCGGACATAATTGTTCAAGCCCCACCACTCGTGGAACAGCAGCAGGTATTTGTTCGATCGCCCGTGCGAGGTCATCAGGAATCCGCGTCCGTTGGGGCCGTCAACCACCGGGAACTCGACGATGGTGCCTCCGTGAAGGAGCGCAACAGGCTTGGGTGTCGGGTGAGCGTTTTGAAAGTTTTTTTCACTGCCCAAGGCGGCGAACTCGGCACTCGCGTCGTGGCACATTGGGATGGATTCGGGTGCGCTTTGGCAACCAAATGCGGCAAGGAAAGCGAAAAAGAGCAGTTTTTTCATAAAGCAGGCGCTTGTTTTATCGGCAAACTTACAGGCTTTTTGGCGACAACCGCCCTTTTGCCAGCGCACATTTTGGCAAATAAATCAACAATCTCACTCCACATGCAGCACCAATCCTTTCAGGTAGGCGCCCTCGGGATGGAACATACTGACGGGATGATCAGCCCCCTGGGTAAGGTGGTGCAACACGCGTACGGGGCGTCCGACTTCCATAGCTGCAGCGGCAATCGTGTGGTAAAATAAGTCGCGGTCCACCACTTGTGAGCAGGAAAACGTGAACAGGATGCCGCCGGGTGTAACGCGGCGCAGGGCGGCTTCATTGAGGCGTTTGTAACCCTGCACGGCGTTGTGCCGCTTGTCCATACTTTTAGCGTAGGCCGGAGGATCCACTACGATCACTTCATAAGCCGGTCCGCCGTTGTTCAAAAACTTCAACACATCCTCGGTAAAGCCCTCATGGCTGCCGGAGAAAGGCGCGTTCAGGCCGATATTTTCATCTAACAACTCCATGGCTCGGCCGGAAATGTCAACCGAGTGTGCGGTGCGTGCGCCTGCTCGAAGTGCATAGCAGGAAAAACCACCGGTGTAGCCAAATGTGTTGAGTACGCTTTTGCCGCTGGCAAACTGTGCGAGTAGTCGACGGTTGTCGCGCTGATCGAGGAAAAAGCCGGTTTTTTGGCCCGTTTCCCAGTCTACACGAAACCGTACGCCGTTTTCGACAACAGCTTGTCCGCCGCTACCTGAACCGTACAGGTATCCATTTTGCACCGATTCGGCGTACTTGGGCGGGAGTGCCTCCCGGCTTTTGTCAAAAACAAGTTCCAGTTTTTTCCCAAAAACCTGCTGTAGCGCCTGTGCGATCAAGGCCCGCTGGCGGTGCATACCAATGCTGTGGCATTGCACCACGGCAGCCGAACCGTACACATCCACAACAAGGCCTGAAAGGCCGTCGCCCTCGCCGTGTACGAGGCGGAAGCAGTTGGTGTCGGGTGTGTCAGTCAAGCCGGCCACTTGTCGGACGCTGAGCGCACTACTCAGTTTTTTTCCCCAAAAACCAATGTCGAAGAGGTCGGCTTGCTCGAAAGTGAGCAAGCGCACAGCAATGCTGCCGTGATGAAAATGTCCGGTGCCGAGTGGGTTGCCGGTGCGGTCGCAGACCTCCACCACATCACCGTCGGCAGGATTACCTTGTACACTGTGGATTGCTCCGGAGAACACCCAGGGGTGGAAACGGCGTACGGCTACATCTTTGCCGTGCTTGAGTACGATTTTTGGAATGTTCATGGGCGGGAGGGTAGGGTGGGGACGGCCTCGTCTGGGAACCGCTACTGCTTAGGCAAAACCCGGCCAGTCATGCCAAGGGCGAGCTGGGTTTCGGGGTCAAAATTGGTCGCGATAGAAACGACCTTATAAAACTCGCCCTCTTTGAGCGCGTCGAACACGACTTTGATGATACCTGATTTGCCAGGCGGTATGGGTTCTTTGGGCCAATCTACCACAGTACAATGGCAACCACTGACAACGCTGAGGATCGTCAGTTCTTCATTGCTGATGTTCTTTGCCTCGATGGTGCGCTCCACTGGAATGGCGAAAGGCGCGTCGCCAACCTCAATCTGCATAGGAATCCACTTGACTTTGCCGTCGTTTTTGGTCGGGTCGCCGATTTCCATTTGTTGGCCGAATGCGGCAATTGGAAGCAGGAGAAAAGCCAGAAAAAAGTTGGGTTTCATATCGAAAAGTGCTTGGGTGAAATTCGTGGATTCGTAAATTAAAAAAGTGTCACAGAGGCTCGCGGAGTTTTTGGAGGCTC
>JBJXEZ010000173.1:0-7002 GCA_046153695.1 Saprospiraceae bacterium | reverse complement strand
AGGGCGAGCAGGTTGGCCTCACCCCCAACCCCTCTCCAAAAGGAGAGGGGGGCTTGATTCGGGTCGAAGTTTGAGGTTTTCTCGTCTGGAAATGGCCTTTTTTCAGCGGACAGACTCCCCTCTCCTTTTGGAGAGGGGCTGGGGGTGAGGCCAGAGGGGCTGGGGGTGAGGTCGCACCCCGCCTCCAAGGCTTGCAACGCAACCCGTACCCGGCTCTCGTCTCGTCGCGCTTTCACCTCCCGGATACCCCGGATTTGAGCTTCGCGCACAGCGGTGTTGTCCACTTCGAGGATATCGAACTTGACTTCGTCCTTGATCTGGAACACATTAACGCCAACGATCTGCTCCTGCCCGGCATCAATGCGGGCCTGCTTACGGGCGGCGGCTTCTTCGATGCGGAGTTTGGGCAGACCTTCTTCGATGGCCTTGGCCATACCGCCAAGCGCCTCCACTTCCTGAATGAGTGCCCACGCCTGTTCCACGAGTTCGTTGGTCAGCTCCTCCACGAAGTACGAGCCAGCCCAAGGGTCTACGGCTCGGCACACGTCGCTGTCTTTTTGAATGAATAGCTGCGTGTCGCGGGCGATTTTGGCGGAAAAATCTGTGGGCAGGGCCATGGCCTCGTCAAACGAGTTTGTGTGCAGGCTCTGCGTACCGCCGAGTACTGCCGCCATGGCCTCGATGCAGGTTCGGGCCACGTTGTTGAACGGGTCCTGCTCGGTCAGGCTCCAACCGCTGGTCTGGCAGTGCGTGCGCAGAGCAAGGCTTTTGACGCTCTTGGGGTTGAATTGGTTGACCAATTTGGCCCAAAGCAGGCGCCCGGCGCGCAACTTGGCTATCTCGCGGAAGTGGTTCATGCCAATGCCCCAAAAAAAGGAGAGGCGCGGCGCAAAGTCGTCAATATCCAGTCCTGCCGCCAGGCCGGTGCGGATGTATTCCAGGCCGTCGGCAAGGGTGTAGGCCAGTTCCAGTTCGGCGGGCGCCCCGGCCTCGTGCATGTGGTATCCGGAAATGGAGATCGAGTTGAACTTGGGCATTCGGCTGGCGCAGTAAGCAAAGATGTCGCCGATGATGCGCATGGATGCCCCTGGCGGGTAAATATAGGTGTTGCGCACCATGAATTCTTTGAGGATGTCGTTCTGGATGGTCCCGCTGAGTGCTTCGGGAGGCACGCCCTGTTCCTCCGCTGCTACGATAAAAAACGCCATGATCGGGACGACAGCGCCGTTCATGGTCATGGACACCGACATCTGGTCGAGCGGGATTTGGTCGAAGAGCATTTTCATGTCTTCCACCGTGTCGATGGCCACGCCTGCTTTGCCCACATCGCCCTCTACGCGGGGGTGATCGCTGTCGTAGCCCCGGTGGGTGGCCAGATCGAAAGCCACGGACAGGCCTTTTTGCCCGGCGGCGAGGTTGCGGCGGTAAAAGGCGTTGCTTTCTTCGGCGGTGGAAAACCCGGCGTACTGACGGATCGTCCAGGGTTGGCTGACGAACATGCTGGAGTACGGCCCGCCGAGGTAGGGCGGGATACCGGCAACGAATTTCAGGCCACGGTTTGCTGCGGGAGCAGGAGCCGGTTCGGGGCGCAGGAAAAGGTCAAGCGGTACTGCTGAAAAATCTGGAACGGGCATGGAAGGGCGGTTTGCGGGGCGCAATATCGGGGGAAAACTCGTATTGGGCGAAGGGGTATTGGCAAGAGTTAATTTACAGAGAGTTAATGTGAAAAAATCGGATAATGAAAGGTTTTCTAATAATTTTGAATATTTTTTCATAAAACTTCCAATTTATATTTCAAAAATTAGTAAAACAAACCTGTGTTTGGCTGTTTGCCGCCCTTTTGTTGTTGAGCACGAAAACAGCACACAGTCAGGGCTTGCCGCCTATTTGTGAGATATCCGGCACGATGCCCGACACCTCAGGGCTTGAAGAAGCCCCGCCTTGCTTCCTTGGGCAATCTTGCCTCCATGTTACAGTTTTTTTGCACAACTGCGTGCATCCGGACGGGAGCGGGGGCCTTACCCAACAATTGATTCAGGAAATAATAACTACCACCTACAACGACTTTGCTTCTCACGGCATCATTTTGCATTTTGATCAGCAATGCCAGAATACCATCGTTGACGATCCTGGCGATCCCTATTTCGTGAATTCTGAACAGCAAAGCTTCTCCAACATTTGCGGCAAATACGTTTGTGGTCAAAACGGCATAGATGTGTTTTTCCTGCCAGATGATTTTATACATGGAGAGTTTGGTGCCTCTCAGGGTGGCGGGACCTCTCTGACATTGCCCTCGAACAAGGTGTTCATATATGGCCGCACTAACTGCCGCTACCCTGGTTTGTATCAATATCAAGGTAACCAGTCCGTACCAATGGCCACAGTTCCGCATGTGTTATCGCACGAACTGGGACACTGCTTTGGTCTGTTACACCCCCACGATGACCCATCCCTCATGGCACCTAATCTTTTGTTTTGTGTAAACGAAAACTGCGAATGGGTCGAGACAACCGTTGATCCTCCCTGTTTTATTTTTCAAAGCCAACCCATAACTATTATTCCCGCAAACCAACCGAACTACGGCAATCCGCCATATTTGGACAACATAATGGCGTACACTAATTATTTCGATTGTAGCCCTGTGTTTACTCCGAGCCAAGGTAAGGTCATGCGGAAATTTTTGTACAGCCACCCCTTGTTTGTTGACGTTACACAACAAATTTTGCCCAGTACTGTCATTGACCTGCCCACAACTTGGACGGCTGCCGATTTTCTGCCGCACGGAAATGTATTCGTCAATGGAAGCGTCACCATCGAACCGGGCGGGTCGCTCACTATTGGTAATGGGGTGAATGCGCGGTTCCCGGAAAACGGCAAGATAAATGTCAAGGTCGGTGGCAATTTCGATTTGCAAGGCTCCCTGAACGCTCTTTGTTGCTCCTACTGGCAAGGCGTGGAAGTGCAAGGCACGGCGGGCGCTATTCAAAGCCCCCAGACGCACGGCTTTTTCAGCGGCAGCGCCGGCGCTTTGATCGAAAATGCCAAAACCGGTGTTTGGTCAAAAAACGGTGGGATAGTTCAGGCCAACGGCATGACCTTTCGAAACAACGGGTTTGGCATTTACCTCAGCCCCTATACCCTGCATGATGATGGGAGTACCTACGCCAGTTCTGTTTCCGACAGTTATTTCCATACCAATTACTCGAATCGAACCACTTTTGGCAACGATCCACTTATCAATTTGTTCAAATCCCATATGCTCGTATTAGGATACAAATCGTACAACGGCCAATCTGTTTTGATTGATAATTGCCGGATGGAAAACGGTTACGGATTCAGCCAGTACCCGACCCGCTTCGGTATTTTTACCCAGAATTCCGATATCCGGGTGCGTGGCGACAACAACGACAACACCGAGGAATTCCGCGATCTTGAATATGGCATTGCCGCTCTGAATAATTACACCACCGGTTTCGTCTCGCTTTTCGGCGCTGCTTTTTCCCGGTGCAGTTTCGGGTATTACGGGTCGAGTACGCCGTCTTACCTGGCGGGCAACCTGTTCAACCTCGGCAATTCGTGGTTCAACCCCAATTTGTCGCAGTTCCCCGACCCGGCACTTCAGCCGCCGCCCGACCAGTTCGGCATTTTCCTGAGCGATGCCACGCCGGTATTCACCATTCAGGGGAACCGGTTTTTACAATCCGTCCAAACCGGGAGCATACCCGAGCACACGGTCGGCTCGTACATCAAAGGCACCGGCGCCTTCAATAACTTTTTGTCCCTGAACGTGTACGACGGCCTAGACTACGGCAACATCGCCGACGACCTGAATGCCTCCGGCGGTACCATGGGCGCCACCGGCCTGCACTACATCTGTAACTGGAACACCTCCGACCAACGCTTCGACTTCGCCGTGACACTGGACGGCTCGATCCGAAGCGAGCAGGGATCGTTTAACTTTGGTACTGGATTATTCGATGCCGCCGGCAACACCTTCTCGTATTCCGGTACTTCGTCGGATGCCAGCGACTTTAACAACCTGGGGCCTTCGGCCAACTATTACTACTACGACGACCCGCTTTCAAATCAGGAACCGGTGGATTATTTTAATCTTCAGTTGATTGAAAGGGATGGTCCATCAGGATGCTTGCGTCGTTATGAACCATTGAACTCGCTCGTCTCCGGTGAGTTGGAGCAATACAAATCAGACTATTTTTTGTCCAAAGTGATGTATGACACAGCAGCGGGTGATTGGCAGGATGCCTTGGGGTCACTGGATACCGCAGAGGCAACTCAGCAATACCTGTCCATGAGCGGCTACCGGGAAATCATGGATTTTTCCATCGGCAATATTGTGTTTGAGATTCTGGCGAACAGCCACAACCGCGATTCCCTACGTTTGTGGCTCAGCCGGTATGATCGCCTGGAGGCGGAGTATTTTATTGCCCGTGAATACCTTGCAGAAAACAGGCATTCGGCAGCCGACTCCGTGCTGCAACTGGCGGTTGCAAAATATCCCCCCGACAACATAGGACTTGTTGAGTTGAATGCTGTGCGCACCATCACCTCCTTGCTTGCCGGCAAAGATGTGTACGATCTGGACACCCTTACGCTGGACAGTTTACAGGTATTCGCCGACGATTCCTACGGTCATGCTACCGCTTGGGCGCGAGCCTTGCGCACACCTTACGGCTATTGGTATCCGGTGGAGTACACGTTGCCGGAAGGCGTTGAGGAGCGTCGGGGACAACACGAATCCAAAGAAAGCGGGGCGGCGAACTTGAAAGAATTGCAAGAATACCGGCTCCTGCCCAATCCTGCATCGGGTAGGGCTTTGTTAATATTGCCCTCGGAAGCTTCGAACGATCTCACTTTCGATATGTACGACATGCTGGGGCGCAACGTACGATCTGTGCGAGTCCAAGTCCGCGACAACAGGTCAATTGATCTTATTGGTCTTGCCAATGGTGGGCATGTCTGGAAACTGTGCGATGCCCAAGGAGTATTAGCTACTGGCCGGCTTTTGGTTCAGAATCACTAATTTTTGTAAACAGTAGCCTTCCAGCCAGATACCCTTCCTGGCTGGAGGGCTACGCCTTAAATTGGAGTATGCGAACAAATTGGATTACCCTTATAGTAATTTTCCATGGCTCATTCAGTTTCGCACAGCCGGGATTCAACTTTGCTTATGCTGTAGGTGAAAAAACGGGAGCCATAGTGAATTGTTTGTCCGCTCACGACCGTATTTATGCTTACGCCGCCGTTACCCGCGATTCACTTCCAAATAACTTGGGGATCGAATTGATCATATTGGATACGAATGGAATAATACAATCCACACATCCTTATTTTGATCCGGGCGGAGGAAATGTTGGCTCCGACGATAATGTAGCAATCCGGCTGCTGACTGACGGCAATATTGCTCTAATAGCAGGCTATTTCAATTCCTACACGGAAATGATTCTGGTATTTGATCCAGACGGGAATTTGTTGTGGCAAAAAGACATCCCATACGTCAGCGGCCACAACCAACGCGAACTGGTGGAATTATCCGACGGTTTCCTGCTCGGCGGCTCGTATGTGCCGCCCGCGCCGAACAATACCGTACTGCGTGACTTTGTCGCCCGTACCGACAAACAAGGGAACGTGCAGTGGTACCGCTCATACGGCGGCGACGTGTCGGAGCTTACCAACAACATGCAGTACTTGCATAAATTGGACGACAACACCTTCGTTATAGGGTCTGTCATCGGGTACCAGGGTTTTTTCGGGCAAGATACCTGGGCACGCAGTTACATATACGCCATAGACAGCCTAGGCGACGTGAAATGGGATTTTCAGGGACCGATCCTTACGGAGACGGTGGTGAAAGCCGTGCAACGCACCTACAATGGCTGCTGGCTCTACATCACCAGCGACATTGATACCTCCCAAAACCGTCCAAACTTTCCCAACTGGAGCAAGGTCATCTGCCGCGACAGCGCCTGGAGCCTGCTGTGGGAAAAGAACATCAGCCCCAACAACTGGTACGCCAACCAGACCTTCGACATGAAACCCACGCCCGACGGCAACTACGTGCTGGCAGCCCGCTGGGCGCCCGGCCCCACGCCCGACACGGCTGCCTGGATCGGGGGCTGCCTGTACAAGTTCACGCCCGACGGGCAGGAACTGTGGCGGGTATGCGACACCATCCACTGGGGCATACCCGGCGCGGAGGCCGACCTGTACGTGGGCGGCCTGACGGTGCTGCCCTCGGGCAGCGTGGTGCTGGCCGGCCGCGCCGACCGCTGGAAACCCGCGCCCACGCGGTCCTTCGGCTGGCTGTACAAAGTGGACTCCAATGGCTGTATGTACGCCCCCTGCACGGTATCGGCCGATGATCCGGAGCCTGTCCCGCCGGCGCTGCTGTGGGTATATCCCAACCCGGCCTCCAACCGGCTCACGGTACGCCTGCCCGACCTGAACGGCGGCGGCACGCTGGAGGCCTTCGACGCGCTGGGTCGCCCGGCAGGCCGTCTGGATACAGCCCCGGGGCAGGAAGCCGCTTATTGGCTGGTGGGCCATTGGCCGCCGGGCCTGTACGCCATTCGCCTGACGGCAGGCGGGCAGGTGTTGGCGGCGGGAAGGGTGCTGGTGGGGAATCATTGACACACAATATTTTTTAGACTTTGGACACAAGCGTAGCGAAGCGACGTCGTGTCACAATGATTGAAAAAATGTAAAAGGGCAGATTTTTCTATTCATTCTGTTGGATTTTAGATTTTCTGATAGATTTTTTGAATTTTTTGACGACATTGAATTTCGTTCTTTGAGGAAATGTTTGGCCCTCCGCCCTTCCTTTTCCTTTTTTGCACTTTAGGGGCAGGAATGCCGCAGGATCAAAAGTGCAAAAAAGCAGGTGCATGGCTCTTTGGGCTTGTGCGATGGTCAGCACCGGATGGGCCTGGCCCTGGGCGGCCTTGTTTTTGGGCAGGTATTTTTGCCAAACGGGGCAGGATATGT
>JBJXEZ010000169.1:0-6220 GCA_046153695.1 Saprospiraceae bacterium | reverse complement strand
AGACAGCCTTCAAAACGCGCTGGAGCGGGTTTTTGGTAAAGTTTTCGTCGTTCACCGCCTCGACCGGGAAACCAGTGGTGTGCTTTGTTTTGGCCGAACCGAAGCCGCGCACCGGCACTTGTGCTTGCAGTTTGAGCACCACACTGCGGACAAGTATTACCTCGTGCTTGTGGATGGAGCGGTACACCAGGACGAGGGCGAAATAAACAAGCCTATTGGCCCCCACCCTACCATCCCGAATAAGATGACCATCACTGGACGCGGCAAGCCCTCGCTGACATTTTACCGGGTTCTGGAGCGTTTTCGGCACTTCACGTTGGTAGAGGCGCTGCTCAAAACGGGCCGAACACACCAGGTGCGCGTGCATTTCCAAAGTATCGGCTACACGTTGGCTGTGGACGCCCTGTACGGCCGCAGGCCCGCGTTTTTTTTGTCGGAAGTGAAAGGTAAATCCTACCGAAGCGGCAAGTTCAGCGGGGAAGAGCGCCCGCTGATGGAGCGTACCAGCCTGCACGCCTTCCGGCTCCGACTGGATCACCCCGGCACGGGCGAGCGCCTGGAGTTCAAGGCTGAGCTGCCGAAGGATTTTCAGGCGGTACTGCAGCAGTTGAGAAAAGTGGAGGGAACTAATGAACGCAAATGATCCAGCAACTACCCATCAAAACCAATTTTCCAAAAATGGTAAAACGGCTCGTTCTTCTCGCCATCCTTTTTACAACCATACAGCCAGTCCAGGCCCAGCGCGAGTACATCCATCGTTTTGAAAACCTGCACGCCAACACCCGCTACTACGGTTTTTTCAAAATGACGGCGGCCCCCGACGGCGGCTGGGCACTGGCCGGATGCGATTCGGCGACCAGAATCATCCATGTACTTCGTTTCGACTCCTGTGGCGACCTCGCCTGGTCGAAAGCGATCGAAGCCGTGCTTTCGCCACAGCCGTCTCGTTGTTTCGATTTGTTTTTCGATGCCGCAGGCGACCTCGTGGTGGGGGCTGGTGCAATCGGCAGTACCGATGGGTTTTTCTTTGTGTTCAAATTCGCTCCCAACGGTAACCTGCGCTGGTCGCGGAGCTGGAAGGCTGCCCGTTTTGGACTGGGCATGTACACCTTGGGGGCATTGCCCAATGGCCAGTACTTTTTTGCCGGAGCCAATAGCCCGCCCAGCGGCCCAAGGGACTATGTGGGCGTGATGGACAGCTCGGGCAACATAATAACGGTCCGCACCTATTTCGTGACATGGCTCGGATACGGCACCCATGCTACGGTGCTGCGCAGCGGTCATTTGCTCATCCGCCACGGGCCGCATTTATATGAAATTGATCCACTGTCAGGAACAGTTTTTTGGAAAAGATCGCATGTGGCTCCGTTGTACAGCTATAGCCACCCTATCGAATTGGAAGACGGTTTCCTCGCAATCGGTCAGTTCTCGGATAGCCAAAACCTGTACTCAGGACTGTCGATTTTTTTGAGTAAAGATGGCAAAATTTCCAAATTGGGTGAGGTGTTTCGAGCGAACGGCGGCATATTCAGCAATACCACCAACCTGCAAATCCAGCGCGTTTGCGCGTTGCCTGACGGCAATTTCGCGACCGTAACCACAGACTCACTGCCACAAGGATTTGTTTCGGTAGTCGTGTTTTCGCCCGCTGGCACCCTCGTGCGCCAAACGCTGATAAACCCGGCAGTCAGCACCAGCGCAATGTTGAACCACGATTTTTGCCTGCTCTCAGACGGCACTTTGGCCATCGCTGCCAACGCCGGGGGGCGCCTCGCCGTAATAAAAACCAGCCCTTTGACAAACCGGTTATGCGATGCCCTGCCGCACAAAAACCCAGTGCCGTACCAAACCCATATGAGCGAGGTCCTAATGAATATCAGCGTGGACACTTACGCCTTCGAGCCGCTGCTACTTCCTTTTTCAGTTTCGGATTTTGCACCCGGTCAAGTTGTCTGGTGCGACGACAATACCGCTTTGCCAGACCGTGACACGGTGCTGGAAGTGTGCCCCGGCGATACTGTTTGGGCCAACGCTTTCCGGCCTGATGCAGCGCGATATTCCTGGGAAGACGGCTCGGATTCCATGGCAGTGCGTTTGTTTCCAGGCCAACCGCGCGTAGCGACCGTGACCGTTGGTTGCGAAACGTACCAGCATCGGTTCGAAGCCAAAGTGAAAGAAGGTTGCCCTTGTCCGTTGATCGTCCCGAACGCGTTTACGCCGGATTCCGACGGCATCAACGACGTTTTTTTACCAGAATGTCTGTGCGGTTTTGCAGCGTTCCGGTTGAGTGTTTTCAACCGTTGGGGCCAAATGGTTTTCTCTTCTGACCAATCGGGGACGGGCTGGGATGGCAGCTACAACGGCGAGCAAAGCCCTTCGGATGTTTACGCTTTTGTACTCGAATTCCAACCTGATACGCCGGAGGCGGTTTGGCAACGCCAAAAAGGCATGGTCACATTGCTGCGTTAAGGAACAAGTTAGAGCGTGTTTAAATTTAACATTTCGGCGTCAGGCCGTCCAATTTTACTCTGCCCTGCGTTATTTTTTTCGCCGTATTGCCCACATACACCTGCAAAAAATGCCTCGGTCAGAATAAAATTGAATCGCCCTGCCATCCGAATGTTAAATTTAAACACGCTCTTATTATTCAAACAGCCTCTAAAGCGGAATATTCCCGTGCTTCCGTTTAGGCCTTACCACTGCCTTGTTTTCCAACATAGCAAACGCCTTGATGAGTTTGCGGCGGGTTTCGCGGGGCAGGATCACCTCGTCTATGAAGCCCCGGGCAGCAGCGCGATAGGGATTCGCAAACGCTTCGGCGTACTCCCGCTCTTTTTCTGCCAGTTTGGCCGCCGGGTCGTTTGCCGTCTCAATTTCCTTTTTGAAAATGATCTCCGATGCACCCTTGGCTCCCATGACCGCGATCTCGGCACTGGGCCAGGCGAAGTTCAGGTCGGCACCGATATGCTTGGAGTTCATCACGTCGTAAGCACCGCCGTAAGCCTTGCGGGTGATAACCGTCACGCGCGGCACTGTGGCCTCCGAAAACGCATACAGCAACTTCGCTCCGTTCGTAATGATCGCGTTCCACTCCTGGTCGGTACCAGGCAGGAACCCAGGTACGTCTTCCAGCACCAGAAGTGGAATGTTGAAACAGTCGCAGAATCGTACAAACCGCGCTCCTTTTTTGGAAGAATTGACGTCCAGAACACCAGCCAGGCTGATGGGTTGATTGGCAACAATACCGATGCTCCGTCCGGCCAGTCGGGCGAAGCCCACCACAATATTCTCCGCGTAGTTTTCGTGAATTTCAAAAAAACTCCCTTCGTCCACGATACCGGCAACCACCTCTTTTATATCGTAGGGGTGGTTGGAATTATCGGGTACGATGCCGTCCAACACGGCTCGGTATTCGTCGCCGATCGTGTACGGAAGCACAGGCACGCGGTCTTCACAATTTTGGGGAATGTAGCTCAGCAAGCGTTTGACTTTTTCGATACAGTCCACATCGTTGGCGGCCACAAGGTGGGTTACACCTGATTTACTGGCGTGTGTACCGGCACCACCGAGTTCCTCGCTGGTCACTTCTTCGTTGGTGACCGTCTTTACGACATTCGGGCCAGTCACGAACATGTACGACGAACCATCCACCATCACGATGAAGTCCGTCATGGCGGGGCTATACACGGCCCCTCCGGCGCAAGGCCCCATGATAGCCGAGATTTGTGGGACTACTCCACTCGACAGTACGTTTCGGTAAAAAATATCGGCGTAGCCGCCCAGCGAGTTCACGCCTTCCTGGATTCGGGCACCGCCGGAGTCATTCAGACCGATGAGCGGGGCACCGTTTTTCACAGCCAAATCCATGATTTTGCAGATTTTTTCAGCATGCGTTTCGGACAATGAGCCGCCGAACACGGTGAAATCCTGGGCAAAAACATAAACCAGCCGCCCGCTGATTGCACCGTAACCAGTGACTACACCATCGCCGAGTACGATTTGATCGGCCATGCCGAAATCGGTGGTGCGGTGCGTAACCAGGGCGCCAATCTCCTCAAAGGAGCCTTCGTCGAGCAGAAAATGGATGCGCTCGCGAGCGGTCAGTTTGCCTTTTTTGTGTTGCGCATCAATGCGGGCCTGGCCGCCGCCAAGTTTAGCCTCGGCAAGTTTTTCGTGCAGCAGGGTGCGTTTGTTGTCCATTGAATTTCAAATAATTTGATTAGGCCGATTGCCCCCCGGTCAGAGAAACATACTGCAGTCCGGGCCGATAATGGCGTTCAAGCACGGTCGTGATTGCTTCCATTACGTTTACTTGTTTCACAAAATCCGCGTCATGCAAATCGAGCACAACCACAGGTATCTCGGTTTCTTGTTTAAAAAAATCTAGGTAGGCCTGCTGAACATCCTCCAGGTAGTCGTCGGTGATAAGCCGCTCCATATCACGTCCTCTCCGCTGAATCTGTTGTTGCAGTACAGGCACAGGGCGGTGCAGGTAAACCAGCAGGTCAGGTTTGGGAAATGTAGCATTGAGCACAGCAAATAGCCGTTGAAACAGGCGAAACTCCTCCTCGTTCAGGTTATTTTTAGCGAACAACAGCGTTTTTAAAAAAAAGTAATCGGCCACTGTCGTGCTGCGAAACATATCCGGGTTGGCAAAATGCTCCAGCAGCTGCTTGTGCCGTTCAGTCATGAAAAAGAGTTCGACAGGAAAAGCGTAGCGCTCTGGTTGCTCATAAAACGGCGGCAGGAAGGGGTTGTCAGTAAACTGCTCCAAAACCAACGAACATCCGTAGCGTTCAGCCAGGAGCTGACACAACGTCGTTTTGCCGGCACCGATGTTGCCCTCGATGGCAATGAACTGGTGAGGAAGCATGGATAATGGTGCGTTGGTTTTTTTAATCAAGCATGACGACGTCGGACTGGTCTTCGCAATCCATATACAATTGGTCAATGGCTTTTTTGAGCAGGGGATGTTCCAGATCGGGCGCAATTTCGAGCAGAGGAGCCAGCACAAAAGCGCGTTTGTGCAGTTCCGGGTGCGGAATATCCAGCCCTTTGTCGCGGATGACACGCTTGCCGTAGAACAGAATGTCCACGTCAATGATCCGCGGCCCCCATTTTTCTTTTTTTACACGGCCTAACTGCCGCTCGATCTTTGTGATAGCCTCAAGCAGCTCCCGAGGGTCCATCGTAGTGTTGATCATAATGACCTGGTTGAGGAACGTATCCTGATCCACGTTTCCCCAGGGTTCAGTTTCGTATACGTGGCTGCGTTTAGCCACTTTTCCGATGGTACGGTGGATGAGGTCGTATGCCGCACGCAGGTTGGCAGCGCGATCGCCGACATTACTCCCCAACCCGAGGAAAACATTAATGTACTTTTTGGTAAAAACTGGTTGCATAAAAAAAGGTTGGAGGGTTAGGGGGTTGGAGGTTTTCGGGTTAGAAGGTTTATTGATTGAGTGAACAACCAGAAACCTTCTAACCCAAAACCCTCTAACCTAATAAAGGCAAAGGTATACTGTCATCCCGGAAATACGCTGAATGGCCTAACTTTGCGCCGATTTTTAGAACAAGGTTTTTTTCAAACACAACAACACGATTTATGAAAAACAGCGCATTGCCCCTTTTTGCCGCATTCCTGCTTCTGTTGGGAGCCTGCAACAGCATTGACAACGCCTATGTGGAACAAATTCAAAACAGCCTGAACAAAGCACAAAAAAACCGCGCAGATTTTGAAGGCGGCCAAAAACAGAGCACCGCTTTGGTGGAAAAAATGTTAATGGCTCCCGACGGCGTTAAAAACAATCCTAAGTTCGGGTACACAGACTTGTTCATTCGGGCTAACCAGATCCAACAGGGCTGCGGCTCTATGGTCATTGCGCAGGATGAAATGGTGGCCAAAGTGCAAGCCTTGCTGGACGAGTACACCGATGGCAAAGTGAAAAAAGATTCCATTGCTAAAGAAATGGAGGCTCTCATGGCCAATATTGACGGCTATGCAGAGCGTGTCGGACGTATGAACACCTTGTGCGACGAAGCCAGCAAAGGCTTTGATCAGGCTATGGCTACCTGGGATGCCGCACCTGCTGCCGAAAAACTAGCGTCTGCCAGTATGCCCGCACCAACGATGCCGGACTGGTTAGCTACTCGCCAACCAGGAGGGCAACCCGCAAGTGCCACAGCAGCCCCCGGTGCTTTGGCCGCTCCAGGTGCCCTT